>CAZOHR010000162.1:0-8034 GCA_964579045.1 uncultured Bacteroidales bacterium
ACAACAATAACCGAACGAGCAGAAAAGTCAACACGTTTACCCAACAAGTTCTGACGGAAACGACCCTGTTTACCTTTTAAGCTGTCACTTAAAGATTTCAATGGACGATTAGCATCAGTTTTTACTGCATTGGATTTTCTTGAGTTATCGAATAGAGAATCAACAGCTTCTTGCAACATACGTTTTTCGTTACGTAAAATTACTTCTGGAGCTTTGATTTCGAGCAATCTCTTTAAACGATTATTTCTGATAATTACTCTTCTGTATAAATCGTTAAGGTCAGATGTTGCAAAACGACCACCATCCAAAGGAACCAAAGGTCTTAATTCTGGAGGAATAACTGGAACTATTTTAACAATCATCCATTCAGGTTTGTTCTTATCCTGCGACAATCTGAAAGCTTCAACAACACTAAGTCTTTTGAGAGCTTCGCTTTTGCGTTGTTGCGATGTTTCCTTGCCAGCTTTATCTCTTAAATCATAAGACAAAGTGTCAAGATCTATTCTCTGGAGCATATCATAGATTGCCTCAGCGCCCATTTTTGCAACAAATTTATTAGGATCTGTATCGTCAAGAAGTTGATTTTCACGTGGTAATGAATCCATTATTTCGAGATATTCATCTTCTGTTAGAAAATCCTGTTCTTGGATTCCATCTATTGCTTTAACACCAGGCTGAATAACGATATATCTTTCATAATAAATGATAGCATCAAGTTTCTTTGCTGGTAATCCAAGCAAATAACCGATCTTGTTAGGGAGTGTTTTAAAATACCAGATATGCGCAACCGGAACTTCAAGTTTAATATGACCTGTTCTTTCGCGTCTTACTTTCTTCTCTGTTACCTCAACACCACATCTATCACAAACAATACCTTTATATCTTATTCTCTTATATTTTCCACAATGACATTCATAATCTTTCACTGGACCGAAAATTCTTTCGCAAAACAAACCATCTCTTTCAGGTTTGTAAGTACGATAGTTAATTGTTTCCGGTTTTGTTACTTCGCCGCTGGACATATCCTGAATTTCTTCAGGAGAAGCCAGACTAATAGTAATCTTGGAAAAATTGGTTTTTACTTTATTATCTTTTCTAAAAGCCATATTATGAGCTGTTTAATTTTGTTAATTCTTAATCAAGATCTACTCGCAGGCAAAGGCCTCTTAATTCGTGTAAGAGTACGTTAAGAGATTCAGGGATACCAGGTACTGGCATCTGCTCACCTTTAACGATGCTTTCGTAAGTTTTTGCACGACCTACAACATCATCAGACTTAACGGTAAGGATTTCCTGGAGGATATTAGCTGCTCCGAAAGCTTCGAGAGCCCAAACCTCCATTTCACCAAAACGCTGTCCTCCAAACTGAGCTTTACCGCCCAAAGGTTGCTGAGTGATAAGTGAATATGGACCAATAGAACGGGCATGCATCTTATCTTCAACCATGTGACCAAGTTTGAGCATATAGATAACCCCAACAGTTGCAGGCTGATCAAATTTCTTTCCGGTTCCGCCATCATATAGGAAAGTCTTTCCATAACGAGGAACGCCAGCTTTGTCTGTAAATTCATTAATCTGGTCAATGCTAGCACCATCAAAAATAGGAGTAGCGAATTTAACACCCAACACCTGACCGGCCCAACCTAGAACTGTTTCGTAAATCTGACCAAGGTTCATACGTGAAGGCACACCAAGTGGATTTAAAACTATATCTACTGGGGTTCCATCTTCAAGGAAAGGCATATCTTCTTGTCTTACGATTTTTGCAAGAATACCTTTATTTCCGTGACGACCTGCCATCTTATCACCTACCTTTATAGTACGTTTGTTCGCAATATAGACTTTCGCTAACTGCATAATTCCTGCTGGCAATTCATCACCAATAGTAATATCAAGCTTTTTACGACGATATTCACCATCAATTTGCTTTTGTTCAATCATATAATTGAATAACAGCCTTGAGATTGTATCATTTCTTGACTTGTCAGTAGTCCAGCGATTAGGATTAATATTTAAGAAATCAAGATCTACAAGAAGCTTCTGTGTAAACTTAGTTCCTTTAGGGATAATGTCATTATTGAAGTTATCTTTAACGCCTTGAGATGTCTTACCATTTACCAAAACAAATAGTTTTTCGATAAGAATTGCTCTCAATTTTGCAGTGTCTTCCGACTGCTTAGTATCAAGATTTTCAAGTAAAATCTTATCCTGATTCTTTAACTTTCTATCTTTAATTGTTTTTGAGAAGAGCTTTTTATCAATAACAACACCGTTTGTTGATGGTGAAGCTTTGAGTGAGGCATCTTTAACATCACCGGCTTTTTCGCCGAAGATTGCCCTTAACAATTTCTCTTCAGGAGAAGGATCACTTTCACCCTTAGGAGTGATTTTACCAATCATTATATCACCAGGCTTAACATAAGCTCCAATACGGATTATACCGTTTTCGTCGAGATCTTTTGTAGCCTGTTCGCTAACGTTAGGAATATCTGAAGTTAATTCTTCCATTCCTCGTTTTGTTTCACGAACCTCAAGTTGATAATCGGTAATATATATAGATGTGAACATATCTTCCTTCACAATCTTTTCATTGATAACGATAGCATCCTCAAAGTTGTAACCCTTCCAAGGCATGAAAGCAACTTTAAGATTTCTTCCTAGAGCAAGTTCTCCACCTTGAGTACCATAACCTTCGGTAAGAATTGTTCCTTTTTCAACAACATCACCACGTCTAACCATTGGTTTAAGGTTAACACATGTATTTTGATTTGTTTTCTGGAATTTAGGGATAATATATGTTTTGGTATCTTCAGTAAAGCTGATGAATCTTTCTTCTTCGTCTCTTTCGTATCTGATAACGATTTTATCAGCATCCACGTATTCAACAATTCCCTTACCCTCTGCAACCAATAAGATTCTTGAATCTTTTGCCACCATATGCTCGATACCTGTTCCTACGATAGGAGCTTCAGGTTTAAGCAGTGGAACAGCTTGACGCATCATGTTAGATCCCATCAAAGCACGGTTTGCATCATCGTGTTCGAGGAACGGAATTAAAGATGCGGCAATAGATGCAATTTGATTAGGAGCAACGTCCATAAGGTTAATCTGTGTTGGTTCTACAACAAGATAATCACCCTCATTTCTTGACCTTACTTTTGGTGATAAGAAAACACCATTGTCATCAATTTTTGCATTTGCCTGAGCGATAACCTTAGCTTCTTCATTTTCTGCACTAAGATATACGATTTCATCAAAACCTACTTTACCGTTAACAACATGACGATAAGGAGTCTCAATAAAACCAAGTTTATTTATTTTAGCATAAACGCAAAGTGAGGATATAAGACCGATATTTGGTCCCTCAGGAGTTTCGATTGGGCAAAGACGACCATAATGAGTATAATGAACGTCACGAACTTCGAAACCTGCTCTTTCGCGCGATAGACCACCTGGGCCTAATGCTGACAATCTTCTTTTGTGAGTAATCTCAGCCAAAGGATTTATTTGATCCATAAACTGAGAAAGCTGATTTGTACCAAAGAATGAATTGATAACAGACGATAATGTTTTTGAGTTAATCAAATCCATAGGATGAAAAACTTCATTATCTCTAACATTCATTCTTTCGCGAATGGTACGAGCCATACGGGCGAGACCAACGCTAAATTGGTTACCTAATTGTTCTCCTACAGTACGAACTCTACGATTACTCAAATGGTCAATATCATCGATATCTGCTTTAGAGTTAATAAGTTCGATAAGATACTTGATAATCTCAATAATATCTTGTCTGGTAAGAACTTTGGTTTCGTCAGGAATATTGAGCCCAAGTTTTTGATTAATTCTATAGCGACCCACATCACCTAAATCGTAACGTTTGTCGGAGAAGAATAATTTATCAATAACGTCTCTTGCAGTAGCCTCATCTGGTGGTTCGCTGTTACGCAACTGGCGGTAGATATGAACAACTGCTTCTTTTTCAGAGTTACAAGGGTCTTTCTGTAAAGTATTATAAATAATTGCGAAATCAGAAATCTTCTGATTTTCTTTGTGCAATAAAATTGTTTTAGCTCCAGAATCAACGATAAGATCAATATGATGATTTTCGATAATAGTTTCTCTGTCGATAATAACTTCGTTACGCTCGATTGAAACCACCTCAGCAGTATCTTCATCAACAAAATCTTCAATCCAAGTTTTAAGAACTCTAGCTGCCAGACGACGTCCAACAACTTTCTTAACAGCAGTTTTGGAAACCTTAATTTCATCTGCTAAGTCGAAAATTTCGAGAATATCTTTATCGCTTTCAAAACCGATAGCTCTCAAAAGAGTGGTTACCGGTAATTTCTTTTTTCTGTCGATGTAGGCATACATCACAGAATTAATGTCGGTTGCAAACTCAATCCAAGATCCTTTAAAAGGAATTATTCTAGCTGAGTACAATTTTGTACCGTTAGCATGAATAGACTGACTGAAGAACACACCAGGTGATCTATGCAACTGTGATACAACAACTCTTTCTGCTCCATTGATAACAAAGGTTCCACTAGGAGTCATATATGGCACAACACCTAACCAAACATCCTGAATAGATGTTTCGAAATCTTCATGTTCAGTATCAGTACAGTACAATTTGAGTTTTGCCTTTAGCGGAACGCTATAAGTAAGGCCTCTTTCAATACACTGATCGATGCTGTAACGTGGTGGATCAAGATTGTAATCGAGAAATTCGAGTACAAAGTTATTTCTTGTATCTGTAATCGGGAAGTTTTCTTGAAAGACTTGGTATAGGCCTTCTGATCTTCTTTGCTCTGCTGTGGAGTCGAGTTGAAAGAACTCCACAAATGATTTAATTTGAATTTCTAAAAAATCAGGGTAATCTAACTGATTTTTTGTTGTTGAAAAATTTATTCTTTGCTTTGTATTAACAGCCATTGGTGCAATTATTAAATAAGAACCTAAGATTAACAACGAAAGGTTTAAAACCCCACAAGGGGTTTTAAACCTAAAACTTATACAACAAATGTTGCTTATTTAAGTTCGACTTCCGCACCAGCTTCTTCTAATTGAGCTTTAAGTGCGTTTGCTTCATCTTTCGATGCTCCTTCTTTAATTGCTTTTGGAGCTTCGTCAACGAGAGCTTTTGCTTCTTTTAGTCCTAATCCAGTTAATTCCTTAACTAATTTTACAATCTGAAGTTTCTGAGCGCCTGCTGATTTCAAAATTACGTCGAATTCTGTTTTTTCAACTTCTGCTACTACTTCAACACCGCCTGCAGCGGGACCTGCTACTGCAACTGCTGCTGCTGCTGGTTCGATACCATATTCATCTTTTAAGATACCTGCCAATTCGTTTACTTCCTTAACAGTAAGGTTAACTAATTCTTCTGCTAACTTCTTAAGATCTGCCATTTTAATTGTTTTTAACTTGTTATATACTTTATTTTTTAATCTCTTTCTGACAAGGTTTTTACCAAACCTCCCAGTAAATGCTTACCTGATTCTAGTTGTCCGAGAACGGTCTTCATTGGTGATTGTAACAACATGATTACATCTCCAATAAGTTCTTCTTTAGACTTAAGCGTAGCTAAAGCTTCCAATTGGTTTGCACCAACGTAAACGGAATCTTCTGCATAAGCTCCTTTGAATAGAGGTTTATCGCTCTTCCTATTAAGTTCCTTAATAAGTTTGCCCGGAACATTTGCAACATTGCAAAACATTACCGATGTGTTTTGACACAACACAGGATAAAGTTCTTCGCAGTCGCGTCCGGCTCTTTCCAAAGCTTTTCTAAAGAAGGTATTCTTAACAACAATCAGTTCAATGCCTTTCTCGAAACACTTTTTTCTAAGCTCATAAGTTTTCTGAGCGCCAAGACCTGAAATATCAGCCAAATAAAAGTGGCTGTATTTTTCGATTGTTGACTGTAAGCTTTCGATAAGGGCATTTTTATCTTCTCGTTTCATAACCGGCAATTTCTAATTACTAATTAATTGATTTTGGATCTACCTCTATACCGGGACTCATAGTACTTGAAAGATAAATACTTTTAACGTATGTACCTTTTGCCGCTGCTGGTTTAAGTTTAATGATGGTTTGAATTAACTCGTTTGCGTTTTCCACGAGCTGTTCAGGACCAAAAGAAACTCTTCCAACACCTGCATGTATAATACCATATTTGTCCACTTTAAAGTCGATCTTACCCTTTTTCACATCTTCGACAGCTTTTCCGATTTCCATTGTAACTGTTCCGGTTTTCGGATTTGGCATAAGTCCTCTTGGGCCAAGAATACGGCCAAGTTTACCGATTTTTGCCATAACCATAGGCATTGTGATAATAATATCAACATCAGTCCAACCTGCTGTAATTTTGTCGATATAATCATCTAAACCTATGAAATCTGCACCTGCATCTCTTGCTTCTTGTTCTTTGTCTGGAGTACACAATACCAATACGCGAACCTGTTTACCAGTTCCGTGTGGTAATGTAGTAATACCTCTAACCATTTGATTGGCTTTACGAGGATCAACACCTAGACGAACATCTACGTCAACTGATGCGTCAAACTTAGTGTAAGTTATTTCTTTCACTAATTTTGCAGCGTCCTGGATATCGTACTTTTTGCCCTTTTCAACTTTAGCTAAAGCGTCTTTTCTTTTTTTGCTGATTTTTGTCATTTCAAAAAGTACTTTAATTATTTTTTAATAGGAGATTCTCCTTTAACAGATATCCCCATACTTCTAGCTGTGCCTGCAACCATGCTCATAGCTGACTCTATGGTAAATGCATTAAGGTCGACCATTTTAACTTCAGCAATAGTTCTAACCTGATCCCAGGTAATAGCACCTATCTTTGCTCTGTTTGGTTCAGCCGAGCCTTTTTTAACTTTTGCAATTTCCATAATCTGTACAGCAACCGGTGGAGCTTTAACAATAAACTCAAAAGATTTATCACTATAATAAGTGATTACAACAGGTAATATTTTACCAGGTTGATCTTGGGTTCTGCCATTAAACTGTTTGCAGAATTCCATAATATTTAATCCTTTTGATCCTAAAGCCGGTCCCAGCGGCGGAGACGGATTTGCGGCACCTCCTTTACATTGTAGTTTAATAAAACCACTAATTTGTTTTGCCATAACTTTTTTCTAAAAATAAAAGATTACTCTTTTTCTACTTGTATAAAACGAAGTTCCAGCGGAGTTTTACGACCAAAAATCTTGACCATAACTTTAAGCTTTTTCTTCTCATCATACACTTCTTCTACAACACCACTAAAACCATTGAACGGTCCGTCAATAACTTTGACTGCTTCGCCAACAAAAAACGGTACGTTTACCTCTTCATCACTTTCAGCAAGTTCATCAACTTTACCTAAAATGCGGGCAACTTCATCGTTTCGTAGAGGCACAGCCTGTCCGTCTTTGGTTCCAAGAAAACCAATAATACCGGGAATACCTTTTATCACGTGCTCTATTTCACCGTCTAGTGCAGCGTGTATAAGAATATAACCAGGAAAGAAACTTCTTTCTTTATGTACAGGTTTTCCTTTCCTAACTTGATAAACTTTTTCCGTCGGTATTAAAACCTGAGATACCTGATCCTTAAGCCCTAACTTAGCAATCTCTCCATCAAGGTATTCTTTCACCTTCTTTTCTTTCCCGCTAAGGGCCCTCACTACATACCATTTCTTAACTATCTCAGCCATAACCAACAAAAATTTGGTTTAATAAAACAATCCGTAAACTAATGTAAGCAACTCTTTAAAAGTAAAGTCCATTGCAAACACTATTACGGCAAATATTAAGGAAGCAACCATAACTACAACAGCACTGCTTTGTAGTTCTGACCATTTAGGCCATGTAACCTTGTGAACTAGTTCATTGTATGTATCAATGAAATATGCTTTAATTTTATTCATCTCGTTAATGTCTCTTTGCACGGGAGGAGCGACTCGAACGCCCGACACCTGGTTTTGGAGACCAGTGCTCTACCAACTGAGCTACACCCGTAAAAAAGCAAGTAAGACACC
>CAZOHR010000163.1:0-8033 GCA_964579045.1 uncultured Bacteroidales bacterium
CCAGCAGTTAGTTTGTATTTGCCAGTTAATATGCCAGTTGTTGGAGCAAATGTGAAAGTATTATCAGCAACTCCATCAATAGAAACTGTAATGTCCGATTTTGCATCAACACCAGTAATAGTACCGCTCAACAAGTGAGTAAACCCTTCTTGTGCTTTTTCAACCACAGTAAATTTAATTACAGGAGAAACGCAAGGATCTTTAACAATAATCTTAACGGTCTCTTCGTCATTGCCACACTCGTTTTTGGCAGTTACAATAATTGTGTGTGTTCCAGCAGTTAGTTTGTATTTTCCAGTTAACTGACCTGTTGAAGCAACAAAAGTGAAAGTATTATCAACGTTTCCATCGATTCTTACAGTAATGTCAGATTTTCTTTCAACATTAGTAATTGTTCCACTTAAAAGGTGAGTAAATTCCTCTTGAACTTTTTCAACAACTGTGAATTTTACTGTTGGAGGATTACAAGGTTCTCCATCCACGACCTGAACAGACTGTTCGCCAGTGCCACACTCGTTTTTAGCTGTTATAGTAATGTTGTGAGTGCCAGCTGTAAGTTTGTATTTTGCACGAATTTGATCTGTTGCAAGGTCATATTGGAAATTATTATCTAGCTTTCCATCAATAGTGATAGTAATATCTGATTTATTTTCAATATTTGTAATTGTTCCGCTAACTGCATGTGTAAAACCATCCTGAGTTGTTTCAGCAACAGAAAAACTCACAACTGGAGGAATACAAGGACTTCCAACAATAATCTGAGTTGATTCAGTGTCTTGACCACATTCGTTTTTAGCTACAATTGTAACTGTATGGGTGCCGGGTAAAAATTTAAAATTTGCACTTATCTGATTTGTGCCAGCAGTAAACTGTAAACTATTGTCAATTGCTCCGTCAACGGTGAGAGTTATTCCTGATTTATCCTTGATGTTTGCAATTGAACCATTCAATCGATGTGTGAAACCACCTTGATTTAATTCAGAAGCAGAGAAGCTGATTATAGGAGCCAAGCATGGTCCTTCAACAGTAATCGTTGTGGTTTCGGTATCCTGACCGCAATCATTCCTTGCGATAACTGTAATGCTATGTGTTCCAGGATTTAGGATTATTGTTGAGTTGATGCTGTTTGAAGCTGCGTTATAGGTGAAATTATTATTTGAGCTTCCGTCAACAATTACTGTAATTCCTGATCTGTCTTTAATATTGCTGACATTACCAGTTAGAATGTGCGAAAAGTCATTCTGATTTGAGACAGAAAGTGAAAAGTTAACTGTTGGAGGATTACATGGAGATACAGTAGTTACCTCGATTGTCTCAGTGTCAACACCACATTCATTTCTGGCAGTTACGGTAATTGTGTGTGTGCCAGGAGTAAAATTATAAGAAGAGTTAAAATTGTTAATCCCCGAGATAAAGTCAAAGTTGTTGTTATAAACACCATCTACAGTAATTGAAATATCTGATTTGGTTTCTACATTCACAGCATTCCCTGCTAATTGATGTGTGATGTTACTAAGGTTTGATTCTGTAACGGTGAATTCTACTTCTGGCGGATAGCAAGGCTCTTTAATTGTTACTTCTGCTGATTGTGAATCCTCTCCGCATTTCGTTTTTGCAGAAACAGTAATTGTGTGTGTGCCAGGAGTAAGTTTGTAAGAAGAACTTATCGTTTTTGTATCAGCTCTGAAAAGGAAGTTATTATCAGGATTACCATCAACAGTTACCGAAATGTTTGCCGAATTATCGACATTTGAAACAGTACCATTAAGTTGGTGAGTAGAATATTTTGTGTTTGTTTCAACAATATTAAAACTTACAACAGGCTCGTTGCATGGAACAACTGGGTCTGGTTTTTCATGAGGGATATCCCATTTTAATAACAAAGCAGTATAATTATTTCTGTCAATTGGACTGTTTGCTTTAATAAATCCATCGATGTTGGTGCCTGCAGATGTGGTACCTTCTTCCATAAAGTAGTTTACTTTGTGTTCAATACCTAAAGAGAAAAATGGTGTAATCTGATAACCTAAGTATAATCCCAATGTTGGGGATAATGAAAGCTCATTTATTCCGGCTGTTTCAAAATCCTTGTCCGAAAGGTCATATAAATCTTGACAAATTTCGAATCTGCCATCGTTTCCTTCGGCATCAATAACACTAAAGTCGTAGGGATTAGAACCTCCAAGATTGTCTGCGAGTAAATCAAGCTTCGTTATATTTTGTGTTATTCCAAATCCAGCAGACCCAGCGATAATAATTCCAGTTCTCTCACGAAGTCGGTTTAATGTTAAAACAAACTCCAGATCATAATTATAATGAGTGTACCTGATGTTATTATAAGTACTGTCTGCATTCATTCGGTCGTCAAAAGCAGTATTCTGACCAGCCAAAAATCTTAATCTCCAGTCCAAACCGAAAAATGCACCTGGTTGTTGGTATATGGAGTGACCGATGAAAAAAGTTCCACCTCCACCGTAAAAGTTTCTCAAATCACTCTTTTGGTATGATGAGCCAAAGCCTAGTCCAATGTCAAATCCTGGACGTGCTTTATAAGCTTCTCGTTGTGCCGAAACCTCGTTTATTCCTGCAAAAATTAGGCTTAAACAGATTGTTAAAAGTAAAATTCGTTTCATGATCTTGTATTTTAGTTTATGCTTAAAAATTAATAGTCAAATATAAATAAATTTTTTAATGCTAATTTACTTTTGTGACGTCTAACCAAATCCTATACCAAAGTCACCGGTAAAATGTTTTAAGCCACCATTCACTCACTCATATTGCATTTTTTAAAAAGTTTTTTGTGCATATTTTAATGATATTCATTCTCAATTGCTAGATCCAATTTCTTGCAAAGATTCATTTATAACACCCATCGGCACTTCGATTCTTACACTAAATTTCAATTGATTGAGCAGGTATAATTAAGGCAAAATATTTTCATGTCATTTTCAACATTTTTGTACTTTTACCAAATGGAAATAATTTTTGAGCAGATACTTATTTTGTCGCTGATTTGTGTGATTGGAATAATTGCGTTCAGATTTAAGGCAATCACTAAAGAAAATGCCAACGGCTTAGTGAAGGTTATTTTAAAGATTACTCTACCACTTTTGATTTTTACCACTTTTGCGGGCACAAAACTTAACAAAGAGATTGTTTCGAACTTTCCAGTGGTTTTTGCCTCGGCAGTTTTTAGTGTCAGTATTCTGTTTTTACTCAGCCGAGCTAGTGCAAAGTTTCTTAAACTCGACAGAGAAAATACGGCCTTGCACAATACGCACTCCATGTTCGGAAATGTTGTTTTTCTGGGATTTCCTTTACTTGATGCAATCTTTCCGGGTGGCGAAGGACTTATTTACGCAACCATTTTTCAGCTTGGGCACGATTCTCTTATGTGGACTTGGGGAATATTTATCCTTAGCAAAGGAGCAAATAAACAGGCAGGACACAATTGGAAACATTTGATAAACCCCGCAACAATGGCATTTTTCGTGGGATTGATTTTTATGATTTTCAAAATCAAACTGCCCGAAGTTGTTTTTAAACCATTATTTGGACTTGGACACACAACCATATATTTGTCAATGATTTATGTTGGAGCAATTTTGGCTCAAGTTAAGCTCAAGCCTTTGGTTTCTAATCTACGGTCTTATATTCTAAGTTTTAACAAGCTTATTTTGGCACCAGTAATTTTGATGTTTGTATTGCTTTTATTAAAAAAAGCAGGATTAAACATTTCGGACAAAGCTGCTATCAGTGCCGTTTTGCAAGCTGCAATGCCATGTATGATAATCGTATCTGTTCTGGCCGAAGAGCTCGGGCTAAATGCGAAACAAGCTGTGGGAAATATTCTTGTAAGTTCGGTTTTAGCTGTGATTACATTGCCAGGAATATATTGGCTGGTTGAAAAAATAATTATAATTTGAAGGTTCAAATTATAAATAACAAAAATCAATTAACAAGTTCCAATGGTTTCTGCTTGTCGTGTGATTTGTTTTTTTGTTATTTGTTATTTGTTTTTTGTAATTTACTTGCGTGATGGCTAAAGCCGTTGTTTTTTGTGATTTGATTTTTGATTTTTGTGATTTGTTTATTGTCCACCTCCGCGAATCAGTACCTAGCAGGGTAAACTTTAGCTGCGCTGAGGGCTAAAGCCGTTGTTATTTGTTTTTTTTGTGATTTGTTTTTTGGTTTTTGTTATTTGTTTTTTGTGTACACAAAAACCCCCTATTTCTTCACCCTCAACCCATCCAAATCTTTCAGTTTACCGTTAAAAACGTTGACGTCAACGTCGCCATCGATGCCACTTAGTTTGCCTCTATCGGTAAACTGCCAAAAAATCCAGTCTTTTTTCAATTCGGTGGGGTTTCCTTTGATGTTGTACCAAGCTATCCAAACTGGATATTTGTCGAAGCGACTATCCTTGGCTAAAGTGGTAGAATAGAAATTATTATAGGTGTACAAAATTGGTGTTACATCGTAATGCTCTTCCACAATTTTTAGCCAGTTTAGTAGCCCGTTTTTTAGGCTTGTGAGACTTTGTACACGGCTGTACTTTTCTATATCTAGAATAGGTGGTAAATCGCCCTCTTCAATTTTTACATTTTTTATAAAGAATTTTGCTTGATCCGTGCTATTTTCATCAGGCCGATAATAGTGATAAGCTCCCCTAATTACTTTATAATCTTTGGCAGCATTCCAGTTATAAATAAACTTTGAATCGACTTTGTCCTTGCCAGCAGAAGCACGAATAATCACAAAATCAAGTTTCTCTTCTGTTAGTTTCTCCCAATCGATATCGGCTTGGTACTGTGAAACATCAATGCCAAAAACACTGTATTGAGGCAGATCTTTTTTGAAAGTTGAAAAGTTTTTACTCTTTCTATTCTCGGATTTAAATAGGTTTGAAATGTCTGAATAAAAGAAAACGATTCCGACAACAGCTATCAAGGCACAAGCAATCCAGATAAATGGTTTTGCCGACTTTTTGCCCCTTCTTCTACGTCGTCGTCTAACTGCCATACTAAATAAAATTATCCGAAATATATTCAGCTATCTGCACAGCATTTGTTGCTGCCCCTTTACGAAGATTATCGGCTACGATCCAGAGATTAATTCCTTTTTCGCAAGATTCGTCCATTCGGATTCTTCCTACAAATGTTTCGTTGCGTCCCTCAGAGTATAATGGCATTGGATATTCATTCTTTAAAGGATTATCCTGAACTACTATATTCATTGAATTTTCCAGAATAAACTTAACCATCTTAATGTCGGGCATTGATTTAAACTCAATATTGACACTTTCGCTATGTCCTCCAGTAACTGGAACGCGAACAACTGTAGATGTGAGTTTTAAATCTGGTATATTGAGAATCTTACGACTTTCGTGTACCAATTTCATTTCTTCCTCAGTATAACCGTTTTCAAGAAATGCTCCTCCATGAGGAATGCAATTTATGTCGATTTTGTGTGGATATGCAGGATTTTCAGAAACCAGACCTTTGCGTTCATCCATCATCTGCGAAACTCCTTTATAGCCCGATCCGGTCACCGATTGATAAGTGGAAACCACAACTCGTTTTAAACCATATTTTCGGTGTAAAGGCCATAAAACCACAACCAGCTGAATGGTGCTGCAATTAGGATTTGCAATTATCTTATCGGATTTTTCCAGAATCGCAATATTTACTTCTGGTACAATAAGCTTGATTTTTTCATCCATTCGCCATGCCGACGAATTATCAACAACGAATGTTTTTGCTTTTGCAAATTTTGGAGCCCACTCCAGCGATACTGTTTTTCCAGCAGAGAAAATTGCAATATGTGGTTTCATAGCTAAGGCATCCTCAATACTTACCACATTATACTCTTTATTTTTAAAAATAATCTTTTTCCCTACCGACGAAGCCGAGGCTACTGGGATTAATTCATCAAACTCAAATTTTCTCTCTTCCAGCACTTTAAGTATTGCGCTGCCAACCATTCCCGTAACTCCTACAATTGCAAGTTTCATATAATCTGCATTATTTTGTTGTAAAATTATAAATTTTCAACTAATCTTTTCATCAAACTTGCATTAATAAAATAAAATAAGGTATTTTTACCATGTGAAGTGCCTAAAGTTCGAAGTGAGCTAAAGTGCGCTAAAGTTAGAAACAATATATTGATTTTAACTTTAGGCATTCTAGACACTTTAGGCGCTCCAAACTTTATAAAAATTAGTCAAATGAGATCAATTCTATTATTACTACTAGTTCTGCCAGTTATGGGATTTGCACAGCTTTCGGATAATTTTACTGATGGGGATTATACATCTAATCCTGCGTGGGTTGGAAATACATCAAAATTTGTTGTGAGTGGTGCGCAGGAACTACAATTATTCGAAAATCCCGAAGCAGCAGGAACATCATATCTATCTTCTCCATCGGGGTCAATTTATGATGCAAGTTGGGAATTTCTTGTGAGAATGGATTTTAACCCGTCTTCAACTAACTATTGTGATGTTTATTTGGTTTCAAATTCATCGGATGTAACAATGACCACTAACGGATATTTTGTAAAAATTGGAAATACGGCTGATGAAGTAAGCTTGTATCGCAAAGATGCGGCTAGTTCTACCATGATAATTGACGGAACAAATGCTCGATTAAATACAACTACAGTAAATGTACGTGTAAAAGTTACTCGCGATTTTGATGGAAATTGGGCTTTAATGTCTGATACTTTAGGTGGAACCGACTACTTTAGTGAAGGTGTTGTGTTTGACGATACTTATTATAGTTCGGCTCATTTTGGAGTAAAATGCGTTTATACTTCAACCCGTTCTCAGAGTTTTTTCTTCGACGATTTTATTGTCTCTGGCGATCCTTTTGTTGATGATGTTGCACCTGAGCTATTGTCTTTTCAGGTTGTGGATGCACAGCATTTCTTAATGGTGTTTAACGAAGAACTTGAAGCAAATTCGGCTCTTGAGGTCAACAATTATACGGTTAATGGTGGTATTGGAAATCCTGTAGATGTTTCCTTCTATAATTCTAATCCATCGTCGGTTTTACTCGAATTCGCAACTTCATTCTCTTCTCCTAGCGATTATGTGCTTCAATATCAGAGCTTAACCGATTTGAGTTTAAATGTAGTTTCACCAGGAACAGTTCCATTTAGCTATCTCGAATTTGAACCGGGAATGATTGTAGTAAACGAAATTATGGCTGATCCAAATCCTGTTGTCGGTTTACCCGATGCCGAATATGTTGAGCTATATAATACTTCTGCTTATTCAATTAACCTAAAAGATTGGACTTATACCATTGGTTCAAGTTCTAAAATACTACCTTCATATCAAATTGCTGCTGGTGAGTTTGTAATTTTGTGTGATGAAACTTTTGTTGCTGATTTTGAATTAATAGGAAATACCTTGGGTATAGCATCGTTTCCAGCTATCACAAATGGTGGGCAAACAATAGTTCTTTCCGATAAAGATGCGCAGGAAATAGACAAGGTTATTTACACTTCTTCGTGGTATCACGACTCTAATAAAGAGGAGGGAGGATGGTCTCTCGAAAAAATTGATCCAACAAATACATGCTCTGCACAAACAAACTGGACAGCGTCAAATAGCTCTACAGGTGGAACTCCAGGAATTATTAATTCAGTATTTGCAAACAATAGTGATGTTGTGGCACCTACAGTTCTTAGTGTAAGTGTTAGTGCAGCAAACGAAATTACAGTAGTGTTTTCGGAGCCAGTCGATACTTTAACAAGTTTAATATTCTTAAATTATAACCTTACCCCATCATTTGGTAATCCATTTTATGCTTATTCTAGTCCTGCAAACACTGCACAGGTAATCTTGCAATTTCCAGCTTCACTTAGCGAAAATGTAAATTATACCATTAGTGTTCAAAATATTAGCGATTGGTGCGGTAATACAATGACTAGTCAAGAGCTAAATTTTATTATTTATAATCCTGCAGATTATGATGTGATTATTTGCGAAATTATGGCTGATCCAGATCCTGTTGTTTCATTGCCAG
>CAZOHR010000164.1:0-3122 GCA_964579045.1 uncultured Bacteroidales bacterium
TTGCAAATCATGTGGGATTAAATTATAGGCTAAGCGAACATTGGTTGATGAATTGGAGATTCTCGTACACTTGTTTATTCCTTCCTGTGCGCGAGCATCCTGGTGGTCAAGTTTACTGGTTTAATCGTGGTCAATACAATCATAATATGAGTTTCGCAATTAAATACGAATTCTAATGGATGCGAACCAAAAACATATTGTTGTAGGCATTACAGGAGCTTCTGGTTCTATCTATGCAAAGACTCTTATTTCGTATTTATGCGATTTAAAACAAAATTGTAAGCTCAAAATTGATCTGATTTATACCGAGACTGGAAAAGAAGTTGCAATACATGAGACTGGTTCAGATTTTAGCTCCGATTATCCTGTAAAATTATACGCCAACAACGATTTCTATGCTCCTTTTGCCTCTGGTTCTTCGGTGGCTGATGCATTAGTTATCGTTCCTTGTAGTATGGGAACTTTAGGAAGAATTGCAAATGGCACCTCCGATAATTTAATTTGCAGAACTGCCGATGTGGTTTTAAAAGAACGAAAAAAGCTTATTTTGGTAACAAGAGAAACTCCCCTTAATTTAATTCATATCAAAAACATGGAGCTGGTAACTTTGGCTGGGGGAATAATCTTACCTGCATCCCCATCATTTTATCTAAAGCCCAAAACTATCGACGAACTAATCTACTCGGTGGTTTACCGAATTATTGATATTTTGGAAATAGAACACAAAATTAAACGATGGGGAGAATAAATCTTAAACTATTTCGGTTTTGATATTTTAACAACCATCCCCGACAAACTTAGCAAATTCGTAACTACCAATAAATAACGCAGAAGAATAACTGGAAGTTCTGCAATAATTAGAGGAAACAATATAATCATTACTATTGCCCGTAAAAATCTATTTCGGATATGCATTAAAACATCAACAAGACTAAATTTGAATACTGGCAACCTATACGAATCAATCGTATAATTTACTTCTGCTGGCAAAACCGATTCAATAATCTTTTCGAAACTTTTATCTGAAAAAGCATATAGATGACGAGGTGGTTCAATGTGCCAATAACGATGTACAAAAACGGAAGACAATGCTTTTTTTAGATTATTCCCCGAAAATGCCTTTTTTAGATACACGAGAAACCAGACAGTAAAGATAAAAAAAGTCTCAAAATTAGATGCTCTTGGAGTTTTTAAGACAATCAAACCTCCTGGATTTAGCAATTTATATAGATTCTTTATGAATTCATGAGGATTTTTAACATGTTCAATAACGTTGTCACTCAGAATATAATCAAAACCGTGAGAATTTGATTCGAGATTGTCAAGTATATGCTCTTTGTCTAAACCAAAATTTGAAATAACAAACTCTCTAGCTTCTCCATCAATATCAAAGTAATATGAGTTAAGGCCAAGACTTTTCGCTGCAAGCCAACTTAAACCCATTCCTCCACCGAAATCGAAAAACGACTTGCCAGAAATTCCGTTTTTGTTCAAATCAAACAATTGTGCAAGTTCAAGTCTTTTAGCTGGGATGCTTGAGTTTAGCTTTTCTAAATTTGGTTTTTCAAACAAAAATCCCTGATAATAACTGTTTAAGGTCTCATCATCAGGAAGTGGATATGTATAAATCAGCCCGCAATTAGGACATTTATAAACATCATAGCTGTTGATTGTACAGATATTATTTGTAATCTCATTATTGCATGCGACGCATTTCATTTAAACATATTTTTTGCAAAAATAAAAAAAGCCCGATACAAACCGGGCCTTATATCTTCAATAAACTAACATTATTTAGTTTTAAAAACCCATTTTGATTCTTTTGCAGTTACGTCGAAGATATTTCCACCTTCAACAAATTTTCTATTGTTACTGCTGATTGTTACTGCAGTATCTTTTTGTACATCAAATTTTTTAACCTCTGCTTCGAATTCAATAGTATATTCCCACTTAAACATATCGTTCATATAGCTTGTATCTTCTTCGCCTTCTTCAACTTCTTCTTGAGGTTGTGCATGACGAATATAAGTGAGAGTTTTCTTTTTCTGAACGAAATATGGAGCATCTTCCAAAGGCTCAGTATCCATATAAGAGGAGTACTTAAGTGCAGAGTTTAAAGCTGTTACATCTGTAAAATTATATGAGAAATAAACAAGTCCATTGTCGGCATCATTTACGATTTTAACATCGCTAATACCGTTAATTTCCTTTAAAGCAGTTCTTACTGTTGTAAGATATTCTTCAAAATCCTCATTCTTCATCATAAGAGAATCGCTACCTTCTTCGTCACTTGCCATATAACTTACATACTCGGTAAAATCATAAGTGTATTTATAACTTCCCGAAAAATCCTTTTTAAAATAAATCTCCTGTTTAATAACACAGCTAAACATCAACATTGTTGCTGCTGCGATAAATATAAAACTAAATGTTTTTCTTTTCATGGTATTACGTTTTTTAGTTAGCCAAATAATAATTCTTGAAGTAAAAGTAGAATAATTTTGGGATATAAAAAAATAAAAGTATAATTTAGCGGAAAAATTACTTGTTATGGCAACAACCCGTATTTTAAGTTTAAATGAAGTTATTATTCAGAAACAATCTGCATTTCCATATGCAAAAGGCGAACTTTCCAGACTCCTTAGTCATATTGGTCTCGCTGCAAAGATTGTAAATAATAAAATTAACAAAGCAGGCTTGGAAACAAGCATTATCGGCGAAACAGAAAACATAAATGTACAGGGTGAAAATCAGCAAAAACTCGATGTATATGCAGATGAGATTTTTATCAAGGCCCTTCAGGCATCTGGTATTGTTTGTGGTATTGCATCCGAAGAATGCGATGATATAATTGTTTTTGACGATGACTTATCGCGTGACGGTAATTATGTAATTTGTATTGACCCACTTGATGGTTCTTCAAATATTGATGTAAATGTGTCGGTAGGAACTATTTTTTCAATTTATCGCAGAATTTCACCTCCTGGCCAAAAAGTTACAAAAGCAGACTTTCTTCAACCTGGAACCAAGCAGATGGCTGCTGGTTATATAATTTATGGATCTTCTACGATGTTGGTTTACACTACAGGCCTAGGAACTACAGGATTTACATACGAACCTTC
>CAZOHR010000164.1:3222-7982 GCA_964579045.1 uncultured Bacteroidales bacterium
CCTACCGACATTCACCAAAGATGTTCATTTTTTACTGGTTCCAAGAATATGGTAGAAAAAGCCGAAGAATTTATGAGAAACTATGGTGATGACAGTGAATAAAGCCTTTTTATTACTTTTCACTTTTATATTATTTAAGTTGACGGCTTTTGCTCAAACCGAAGCCCCAACACTAATAACAAACCTTGATGCAGATGTTTCGGAGACTTCTGGACTTATTTTCTACAATGAAAAACTATGGACACACAATGACTCGGGTACTGATGCTACTTTATTCTGCATCGACACGCTAACTGGTGCTGTAGTTTCCACCAAAGGAGTAAGAAATGCAGTAAATATTGATTGGGAAGATATCTGTAACGACGAAACTTGGGCGTATATTGGCGATTTTGGCAACAATGCTGGTACTCGCGAAAATTTCCAGATATATCGTATTCCGCTAAGTGAACTGGACAATGATATGCTAGACAGCGTAAACGCTGAATTAATCACTTTCACTTATGACCCTGCAATCTATCCTGAAGTAACTAAAAGTGACAATACCGATTTTGACTGCGAAGCCATGATAGTAATAGAAGATAGTTTATACCTGTTTTCGAAAAACTGGCTTAATAAAAAATGCTACACTTATGCTATTCCAGTTATACCGGGTACATACACCGCTTATCGCCGCGACACACTTAATACTCAAGGCTTGATTTGTGGTGCTGATTACAATGTAGAAACAAATACTGTTTGCCTCATCGGATATGTCTACGGAATTCCTGCGCCATCACTGTTTTTTCTACTTTCTGGCTTTGAAAATGATGACTTTTTTACTGGCACTACTGTTCGCTATGAATTAGAATTAAATGGTTATCAAACAGAATCTGCCGTTTTCAAGGATAATACGCGGGTTTGGATTACCAACGAGAACTTTCTTGGACATACACAGTCTCTCTATGAAATAACACTGCCAGGCTCTGATTTAGATTTAATCTCGACCTCTGGAGAAACGATGAATATTTATCCAAATCCGGCCAATGATGAAATAAATGTAATCCTTAATAATTCGGGCAAGTTTCGGTACCGAATAACCGACTGTTCTGGATTAGTGATAAATAAAAACTGTAAAAAACAAACATTCGACGAATCGATAAAAATAGATATTTCCCACTTAAAACCTGGAAGATATTGCTTTGAAATATTCGGTCAAAATTCTACAATAAGTAGCTCTTTCATAAAACTATAACTTTGTGTTAAGATATTTTTAAGGTTTACCATGCTTGTTGTATTATTTTTTTTCGCATTTTTGTCCTCAATAAGTAATTAATATTTAAATAATCCATTTATTATGAAGAAAGCGATACTACTATTTGTCAGCACTTTATTGCTGAGCGGTGCATTTGCTACACCTGATGAAGGAATGTGGCTTCCAAACAAAATTGCTCAGCTGAATTATGCTGACATGCAAAAGTTAGGTTGTAAACTAACTGCTGAAGAAATTTATAGCATAAACAACTCTAGCTTGAAGGATGCGATTTTTCAATTGCAATCAGCAGAAGGTTCAGGTTTTTGCACAGGTGAAATCGTAAGCAAACAAGGCTTATTATTTACAAATCACCACTGCGGATATGAAGCTATTACCAGCCTGAGCACTACAGAGCACAATTATCTAGATGATGGATATTGGGCAAAAAGTAATAGTGAAGAAATCTCTGTTCCTGGAATTAGAGTAACTAGAGTAGTTAGAATTGATGATGTTACTTCGAGAGTATTAGACGGAATCACCGACGCAACTAGCGAAGAAGATCGCGCAAAAGCAATCGAGAAAGCTATTGGAATTATCGAAGAAGAAGCAATAAAAGACACTCATTACGAAGCAGCAGTTTCTGAAATGTATCAGGGTGGCGAATATTATCTTTTTGTTTATGAAGCATTTAGCGATGTTAGATTTGTTGGTGCTCCTCCTTCATCAATTGGAAAATTTGGTGGTGACACTGACAATTGGATGTGGCCACGTCATACTGGCGACTTTTCAATCTTCAGAGTTTATATGACTGCTGACGGAAAACCTTCAACTGGCTATGATGCAACCAATGTTCCTTATGTTCCACTTCACTCTTTGCCAATTTCTATTGCTGGTGTTGAAGAAGGCGACTTTACAATGATTATGGGTTATCCTGGTCAAACTGAAAGGTATTTAAGTTCTTATGGTATGATTTACAAAAGAGATTTCTTTAATCCTTCAATTGTAAGTCTTCTCGAGCTCCAGTTAACCACAATGAAAGAAGACATGGACGCTGACATTAATGTACGTCTTGCTTATGCTGACAGCTATGCTTCAAATGCTAACGGATGGAAACTATTTGATGGCGAAGCTCTTACTTTAAAAACTACAGATGCAATTCAGCAAAAAGAAAAACTCGAAGCAGATTTCCAAAAATGGGTTGACGCTGACGAAACACGTAAAGCAAAATATGGAAACGTGTTGCCAAGTCTTAAAACTAGCTACGAAGCATTTGGACCAGCAACATTTGACATAATTTACTTGTCGCTAGGATTATTGCAAGCAGGTGAGCATGTAATGAATGTACAATCCTTTATGGGCCTATCTAATTTACTCGAAGATCCTAAGGGCAATGCTGATGCAATCAACACTAGCATCGAAATGTTAAGACCAGAAGTGGAAGAAATGTATGCAAAATATTTTGTAAACACCGACAAAAAGGTTTTCACAGCTATGTTGAAAATGTATCTGAAGGATATTCCTGCTGAAAAAAGAAATGGCGTTTTTGCAGATTATATTTTTAAAACATTTAAAGGTAAAACAGAAGTTGAGTCTTTAGAGAAATTCATCACAGCTGTTTTTACAAAATCTATTTTCACCGACAAGGCTAGAATGGATGCTTTCTTGGCAAAACCAAATCTCAAAGTTTTAAAAGCCGACCCTATGTATGCTTATGTAGAAGGTGTCTTTGGTGATTTATTTACTGTTCAGATGGCCTATCTTGGAGCTATGGACGGAATTAGTGTAAACGAAAGATTATTTATCGAAGGATTAAGAGAATTCCAGAAAGACCGCACTTTCTATCCAGATGCAAACTCTACTTTACGTTTAACTTACGGAACTGTTCAGGCATACGATCCACGTGATGCTGTTCACTACAAATATCTAACTTATGCTGATGGTATTATTGAGAAAGAAGATCCAAATAGCGATGAGTTTGCGATTTCTCCAGAACTAAAAACAAAGATTCTTAATAAAGAATTTGGACGTTATGCTGACAAAACAGGTAAGCTTCCAGTATGTTTCTTGAGTGATAATGATATTACTGGCGGAAACTCGGGTTCACCAATTATCAATGGTAAAGGTGAATTAGTTGGACTTGCTTTTGATGGAAATTGGGAATGGCTATGTAGCAACCTTCTTTTCAGTGTTGATTTGCAAAGAACCATTAATGTTGACTCAAGATATGTTCTATGGGTAATTGACGAGCTATACGACGCTCAACATATTATGAAAGAACTTGATGTAAGAACAACGAAATAACAATCTGAATAATTAAAAAAGAAAAACTCCAGCATTATGTCTGGAGTTTTTTTATATGGTCAGCTAATTGTTCTTCAATTCTTATAAGCTCTCACAAATTGACGGAGTTTAAACAAACTATTTTTAAATCTAGTTTATTATATTGGTAAATTTTTAGATATCTTTAGCGCTAAATATTTATTAAATAATTAGAAGAGAACAACAAATTGTTCTAATTGTAATCGCAGTATTATGAAACTTCTTAAAGAGACAATGGAACTTATTACAACTGACCATATAATTTATGGAATCTGTTTATTTATGATAACAATGGTCATCGGCAATTTCTTCAAGAAAAGACACGATGGAAATTTAAACAACTTTTTTGAAAAGATAATTTTGGGTGGTGGAATGGGTCTAATTAAAGCTATTGTTATAGCTGTAATAATTGTTCTGATGGTATTTGTTGTTGATACGAAACAGAAAACAGAAGATATGATCGTTCTTGTCTTTTATTACCTATTTGCAATCTTATCAGGTTTTGCCATTGGAGCAATTTATAGATGGAGGATTCAAAAAGAACATGGATTGTAAAAACCAATTACTAATAGTAACCACATGATAGCCTCGTGTAGCTAAATGTATCTACCACAAGATTCAATCATGCAAAAGCAGCGAATTACTAATGATAAATTCTAAATATGAGTGACACAGCAAAACTTATCATAGGAGCATTATTCTTGATAGTAAGTATAACATGGTTAGTCTATCTGGTAAAATTTGATAATTTTGAGGGAGATAGACTATTTAAGGCAAGAGATATCATATCCCTTATTGGTTGCTTTCTCGTTGGTCTATATTTAATATTTTCATCGTTTTAAAGACTTTTTTATTTTTATTCAAACCGCTAATTATTTTAAGTGGTGTTCGCGAGTTCACTTCCAAATGGCTGGTCAGTTGTGTTGATAACAAAAATGAAACGACTCGTATCTGACTATGCTTATTTCAAACGATAAAAGTTTTCTAATCCCCCAAAAACATTACTTGATCCTCGATTAGTAGCTAGAAAAGGGTCAAGCAACATCTCTGTGGGAAAGCAAAGTATAGTAACAACGATTAATCGAATTATAGCGATGAATAATCGTCGTTGCGACGCGGGTAGGCCTTGGAAAAACGGCGAGCCAGCTCAGGCCATGTGAACGGACAAGCATTTTAGAACTGTAGCCAGCCGACATGTCGTTTAAAATTA
>CAZOHR010000165.1:0-7337 GCA_964579045.1 uncultured Bacteroidales bacterium
GCGCTTTGATCGCTTCAGCAGCTTGCATGGGAATAAATCCGTCCATGCACTCTTTGATTTCTTTGTCAGAAAGAGTAAAAGCGGCTTCATACCATTGATCCAAAGTAATGGTGGCACTTGTAGGAGCCAGGTTGGTTCCAGCAGGATAATAAGCAGACGGAGATACCGCAGTAGCGGTTACGGCAGATGGGATAGGAATAGTGATAGCCTGACCTTTAAACGCAGCCAAATAATCATAATTACTATTTACAAGGCGAGGCATAACGCAATTTTGACGAAGCGTTACAACACCTTGTGCCAGAAGCTGAGGAATAACGGTCGTAAGAGTATTGGTATTGGTAGCCATTTTTTAAAGCTCCTTATGCAACTTTTAATTTACCTCTGGCTATGTCTTCGATATTTTTTATGAAAGAACTTTGATCATGTCTATGGATTACATTGCCTTGTGATCCAGGAGAACTATTTCCAGATGCAGGAGGTCCACCAGCATGACCTGCTTTAAGGATTCTTTCTTTCATTGGATATTTATCAATAATGGTTTCAAGTGCCTCATCAAAATCAGCCAGTTCACCATATTTTGTTTTTGATAGAATTTTTTCTCCATCAATATATCCAACAATTCGATTTTCCTCAATTTTAAAGTGCTTTCCAAAATATTCGGTTGCCATATCAGCAGGTAGTAGTGTTTTTGGATTTTCTCCAGAGAAAAAAGGAGACTTTGCAAACTGAGATGAAACCATCAGTTTATAGATATCTTTGTCTTTTGCCTCAAGAGCATTTTTAAGCTCACGTTTTTCTTTTTCGAATGAATCAAGGATTGATTTCTTGTTGACTTCAAAAGTATCAGCCATTTGACGCTTCAGAGCTTCAACCTTATCTACATCAAGCATTTTGGTAAGATCAAGATTCTTGACTTTTTCCATTGCATCCAATGCAACAGCCGGATCATCGATTCCATCGAATTTCTTCAATTGTTCAGCGTATTCGTTCTTTTTTAAACGATGCTCTTTAGCTTCTGCATTTAAGGCAGCTATCTTACTCATAGCAGCAGGAACATCAAATGGCAAATCCTTGCCGTCTTCTGAGACATAAACGGGTTTGCCTTCCAGCAAAACTGCGTTACCACTTTCGTCTAATTTCAGCTTCATGCTTACACTCTCCATTTAAAAAATTATTGTTTAGAATATTTGTATAGGGGTATATGGAACTTGTCAAGTAATTTTTTTTATTATCGACTGAAAATATTGACAATTATCAGCGTTGGTGTTAAAAAAAAGCATATGAATAACTTTCCATACGTGGAGGCATTATGCGAGAAGCACAGAGAAGTCTTGTAAGAGCGTGTATTGAAGAGGATGCGGCTATGCCGTTTGAGGATATTGTAGCAAGGACAGGGCTTTCTCCCGAAAGAACCAGTGAGTTGCTTGCTGATGTAATGGCTGAAAATGGTTGCATGACAAAATTTCTTAATAATAATTTGTCACAAGATCCCATTGTATCTCCGTGGGATATTACGCTTGATGATGAATTACTTGAAAAATATAAAAAAGAAATTGATGACAAGACAAGCAAGATCAAACCGCTACTTATCATGAAGTTGTATATGGAGTTTGAGGCTGATAAGCAGATTGCTGAGAGGAAGTTAGTTCAGATGGCTCATACCCCGGCTAGGGGGTCTAGGTGGCTTGAGCTTAAAATGAAAGCACGAAATGAGCAAATTAAGCTTTTGGGCTTAGAGGCAGCAGAAGAAGTTAATGTTACACTTGGGCTTAAACGAGACAAGAATGAGCGTGATGCAATTTTCGCAGCTTCGCAAGCAAGAAACTTGCTGCCAGCAGGAGCTATTTAACTTATGGATATTTCTCACAGTAATAAAGAAGCCAAGTTAATATTAAGTAAATTATATGAACTTATGTTTTGTGATGTAAATAAATTATGTATTAAATTACCAAATAAATATTTTAATGAAAATATTGCAACTGATTTATTTATACCTTTATATATAAAGTTAAACCCAAGTAATAATATTTTATATGTAACCGAGTCTATTCCATTAGCTTTTCATGATATGAGGACTGTATTAGAAAGGTTTAATATATTTAAAAATACAATACTTCAAGATACAGAACTTTTTTTACCAGAAAAATCGAATTATTTAAAAACAGATAAAAATGGTATTTGTATGTTTACAGCGAACGGATCTGCTGTTTGTGGATTTGGTTGTGATCTGTTGGCTATAAATCATTTTTCGAGATCTGATCATATTATAAATAAAGAATATGATCAGGAAGAATATTTAAATAAGTTATGTAGACTCAATAATGAAAAGTCTAAAGTATTAATATTAATGCACGAAAGTGAAGTATTTGATATTATTAACTTTGCTTCAAATTACAATCCAAAAGATAAATTTAATATTTTAGATTTAACGAAAGTTAATTAATGCAAAATATAAAACTTGAAGATGCATGTTTTAGTGATCTTTTATGTTATTATAGCCTATGCTATCCGAAATATCATGTAGCAAAACATATAGCATTAATGTGTGCATATCTTGAGAAACTTGAACGTGGAGATATAGATAGATTAATTATATTAGCGCCTCCCAGACATGGAAAAACAACGACTGTAGCTGAGGCTTTTGCTTCATGGTATATAGGAAGAAATCCAAGCGATGAAATTATCTACGCTACTTATTCTCACGATAGAGCGTCTGATACAGGACGTAAAGTTAAGAATTTGATGCTTGATCCAGACTATACACTTGTGTTTCCAGAGTGCTCAGTATCTTCTGATTCAAAATCTGCTAATAAATTGTCTACACAACAGGGGGGGTCTTATTTTGCAGTTGGCGTGGGTGGTGCTATAACGGGTAGAGGGAGCGACCTTGCAATTCTTGACGATGTTATTCGCGGCCCGGATGATCTTACTGATACATATCTTGAGAAATTAAAAGAATGGTACGATTCTGTTCTTTTTACTCGTTTTAGTCCTACTGCAAAAGTTGTGCTAATTATGACTAAGTGGTCTTTTAACGACATAGCAAGTTATTTAATTGAAGAGAAATCTTCTGAGAATTGGACAGTATTAAGGCTTCCTGCCATATGTGATGAAGTAAATATAACAACTGAAATTGATATTGTTGGTAGGAAACTTGGCGATGTACTTTGGCCTGAAAGATTTGGTGTCCAACATATAGAAAGAATAAAACAAAATTTATCAAGTTCAGAATTCAGTGCCCTATATCAACAAAGTCCATTGCCAAAATCAGGTCAACTTATTAATATTGATTTGTTTCAGAAGTTTGACTTAGATTTTGAGGAAGAGTTTTATCGAATTGTAATGTCGTATGATACTGGTTCCAAGAAAAAAGCCACAAGTGATCCCAGTGCTTTAACTGTTTGGGGATGTAATGATAAAAATAATGTTCTGAAGTTAATTAATGTGTTTAATAAAAAAATAGAGTATCCTGAACTTTATAATACTGTTGTTCAAAAATATAATTTTTACCAAAAATATTCTAAATGTATTCCTACAGTGTTGATTGAAGATAAATCAAGTGGTATATCTTTAATACAAGATTTAAGAAAAAATACAAGAATACCAATTGTTGCTATTGAGCCTAAAAAAAATAAAGTTGAAAGAGTTAAGGAAGTTCAACCTATTATGGAGGCAGGGCACGTATGGACTCCAAAAAAAGCAATCTGGCTATATGAAACAGAGACACAGTTAAGCAGGTTCCCGCTGTATGCGCACGATGATGTGACGGACTCTTTCAGCCAATTCCTTAAATGGCAAGCGAAACCAAGGTTTGTAAAAACAGGCGTAAGATTCTGGAAGTGATACATAGGACATACAAATTCTAACTAAGGAAATAAACCCCATGAAACTTGATGAACTCAAAGCGACTCATGCCGAGTATAAAAGAAATATTAATACTTGGAATTTGTATGGATTGGCATATGAAGGCGGGATGAATTTTATAAAGTATTGTCTTGGAAAGAACTCAAGGGAGAGTTTAAATAACTGGAAGATCAGGCAAAGCGAGGGTATAAATTTCAATTTTGCAAGCAGCATTGTCGATTTGTTGAATTTCTATTTGACCGAAAAACAACCGACAAGATATCTTTATGGTCTTGATAAAGATCCATTATGGGAAATGTTTTTACAAGACTGTGATTATAATAGTACAAACTACGATGTATTTGTAAATGAAACGCAGAAGTTTGCATCTGTTTTTGGGCATGTTGGAATCTTGGTAAACAAAGCTTCAAAGATATATGACAATAAGCAACAAGAAATAGATGACGGTGCGTATCCATATTTAACTATGTATACACCTCCAAATATCTTGGATTGGATTGTTGAAAAGAACGATATTGGAAGGCCAGTCTTAAGATACTTAAAACTTCGTGAAGCAGATGATAAGTATCTCTTGTATTATGAAAACAGTTGGGAAGTTTACATAGTAACAGACAAGGATGAGATAATACTGGTTGCATCCGGAGAAAACGCACTTGGCGCAATTCCATTCATCTGGAGTTACAATATCAGGAATTCAGCAGGAGTCTTAACAGGGATCAGTGACATCAAAGAGGTAGCGCCTATCGTTGCTTCCATTTGCAGAAATATAAGTTCTGGTGATGAAGTTATCAAATACGCAGGGTTTCCGATGCTTCGGCTTCCAAAAGACAGAGAAGGTATGGCGGGTAATGTCGGAAATGTGCTTGTTGCTCCAGATGGGGTATTGGAATTTGATCCAGACATGGGAGATAGAGGAAAGCCTGATTGGTTGGAATCGAAAATACTGGAACCAATAGATGCTATTTTAGGCTGGACAGACAGGAAGGCGGATGAAATATTCAGACTGTGCCATTTAAGCGGAGTTCATGGGCAAAGAAAATCCAACAACGAAGTTGCCAGTGGACTTGCACTGAGATATGAAGGCCAGCAACTAAACAGTCTGCTGAATAAAAAAGCAGACAGTATGTGTGAAACGGAGCTTCTAATAATTAAATACTGGCTTATGTGGCAAAACAAGACAGACATATTTAAAAAGGTCAAAGTCATCAGAAAACGAGAATTTGCAACGGACGACTTGACTGTTTCTCTTGATCTAAATCTGAAAGCAATTGAGGGTCTTGGATCTAAGTTGTTTGCTCTTAAGGTAAAAGAGAAGATTGCAAAACAGATTCTGCCTGATTTGACTGATGAAGAATATGATACCATTCGAGATGAGATTGAAACTGCTGAAGAAGAAGTAGAGAAGGAAGAGCCTGATATGAATGATGGCAAGATGAAACAAAACCAAAAGGTTCCCAATGCCAGTGATATTGTGAATCAAAACAAAAACAAAAAAAGGTTGACAAAGTAAGCCGGGTACAGGCATAGTGAAATCGCCTGTACTCCGTTACTCTCCGTTGGATTCCCCTTGTACATTTTGTACAAGGGGATTTTTTTTATCTGAATTTTCCGGTTTGTGCAGTTACCCCCAAGCTTACAATTAGATCGTAAATACCCAGGTTTGTCTTGATGCCATGAAGGGTTTTGTATTTCTTTTCTTCTTCCCAATGATCTTCTTTCAGCATCAAAATGACAGCAAATTTCTCTCCTAATTCTGCTTTCTGTTTGTCGTCCATATTTTTCTCCTTGTAGTGACCGTGGTGAGGTTTATTTTTATTAAGACTGGTCTTAGTATGGCTGAATTGAGGTTGCACCTGTCCTGCTGGGTCGGTATCATAATTGTATCCATTGTTTTTTTCCTACCATAAGTATTTTTAAGTCTTCAAGTACGTCATTCATAAAATTCAAATAAATTTCGTTTGTACCATACCAATACTTATGTTGGTTTGATTTTTGATTTCTGTCTATGATCAAATAATTTCTATAGTCTTTGTGATGATATTTGAAAAGCGTTTCTACAAAAAATTCAATGTTCATTAAAAAACCAGAACCAATCATGCAGTCTTTAGTTGCTGTGATAGATTGTTTTGCAACATATTTTGCGTGAACAACATCTCTTCGAAAAGCTAAGTCACCAACCTTAACTTGTTTGTTATTTATTAAAGCATCGAAAATCTTGTGAAATAAAAAACCTGGTTTTCTGTAAATTGAGTTAAAATTAAATGGATGTATAAAAATCACATGAGTTAATAAACCTTTAGCTTGTAAGTTTTTAATTTTTTCAAGCAATATTTCCTTTGATTTTATGTACGGAGAATATTTATATTTTATTGGGCTGTGCATACTTACTGCACTATTGTAATCATTCCATAACTCACAAGTGCCATAAAGAACTATTCTGTTTGAAATATGATTTAAATGGTCAAGTACTTTGATGGTGTAATCAACGTTTATATTTGTAAAGTCTTTTTCGGTTAGTGATAAATCGTATGTTCTTTGATTTGCAAAACATAAATATACGCTATCAAATTGTTTGTCTTTAAAATAATTTAAATCAATATTTATTGAATCAAGACGAATGTAATCAGTTGGGAAATAATAAGCTAACTGTGATGTCGAACCAATAACTAAATTTGGAAGCATATTAAGTCCTATGAATTATTGATAATATTTGAAATGAAAATTATATCTTCTTCTGTTAATTCTGGATAGTTAGGAATATAGAATCCATACTCGTGAATTAAGTCAGCATTTGGCAGAGGCTGTTCGCCATATGCTTCTTTCCAGAATGGTTGCTTACCAATTGAGCCACATATCAGTGGCCTTGATTCTATGTTATTTTCTGTTAGGTTTTTGACTATGTTATGTCTATTCATAGAGAATAAGGGGTATGCTTGACCTGGAACGTATTCATCCCAGGCTTGATGAAATTTTTTACAGTATAAAATATACTTGTGATACAAATAAAAATTATCAGCTCTTCTTGCAATCTTAGCATCTATATTTTTTAGTTGATTTAAGCCTATGAACGCTTGCAGGTCTGTTGATCGCAAGTTGAAGCCTGGATAGTAAAACGTGTAAAGTGCTTTGAAATCATCAATAGAATAAAGCGTTCTTAAAAAATTTTGCCGCTCTGAATTAAGATCTCTATCCCATCCATGGCAACGAAGTGAAAGGAGTATTTCGTAAAGAAAAGAATCATTCGTACATATCATGCCACCTTCTATTGTTGATAGTTGATGACTGTAATACATGGAAAACGATGACATTAATCCAAACGAACCAAGTGGTTTTTCTTTGCATGTGGAACCAAAAGCCTCACAAGTATCTTCAAGCAAAATTACATCGTGTTGTTTACACAGGGTTTGAATTTCGCGGATGTAGTTTGGGATTCCGAGAACATGCACTATGATTAGTGCTGCTGGTTTTTCTTT
>CAZOHR010000165.1:7347-7977 GCA_964579045.1 uncultured Bacteroidales bacterium
GCCAAGCTGCATTGCCGGTGCGACTGTAGTTACCCATGAAATAGCAGGTACGATAATCTTTTTGTTTTTTAGCTTGCCGGTTATGATTAAAGAATAAAACATCGCAAGATTTGCAGAAGATCCAGAGTTTACAAATACTGCGTGTTTGGTTTGTATTCTCTTTGCGAACTCAACTTCAAACTGAATAGTAAGTGGGCCTTTTGTAAGTTGTGGATCTGTTTGAAGCCATTCGCACAGGGAGTTTATTTCTTCTTTTGTGATTGTGTTATTAACAAGTTTTATTTGTTTTGGCATTTTGTCACACCTTCCAGCAGTGGAAACTTACGACATCATAGTTTGTTTGATGTAGAGTGATTAGATACTCTATCTCTTGGTCTGACCAGGACTTTAAATCTCTACCGGTGTTTTGTTTTTTGATATGTTTAACCTGGAAGTTGTTGGGGTCATATTTATAAAAGAAATTGCCATACAGCTCGTAATCAGCAGGATAGCAATTTGGTGTAACATTTTGATAGATAAGTTCCAGGAAATCTTGTGGTGTTTTACAATCAACTTTGCTTAGTAGGTCTTGGATGATATTTTTATCATACATCATAAACTCACTGATAAAAGAGTGATTATACTCTCTAC
>CAZOHR010000166.1:0-7922 GCA_964579045.1 uncultured Bacteroidales bacterium
TCTGGATTACTTGCCTGTAAGGTGATGATAAATATTGTTAAAAGAGGCAAGCTTATTTGGTTCGCAGTTTATTGTGTTATTATGGGGCTGGTTTCAATATTCTTGCTTAGCTAATGTTAAAAACTTATAATTTTGACAGAACTCCCGACTTTGAAGCAGGAGAAATATTGGTTATTGATAAGCCATTAAACTGGTCTTCGTTTGATGTTGTGAACAAAATAAGATACAAGCTCAAAATTTATACTGGGAATAAAAAAATAAAAGTTGGACACGCCGGCACTTTAGACCCACTAGCTAGTGGAGTACTTATTATTTGCACAGGTAAAGCCACCAAACTGATTGAAGAAATACAGGTTGGCGAAAAGGTTTATGAAGCAGTCTTTCGTTTAGGAGCAACAACACCTTCTTTCGATCGTGAAACTGAGATTGATAAAACTTTTGATTTGCCAGAATTTTCTAATGAACAAATATTTAAAGTTGCCGAGTCTTTTGTTGGGAGAAATATGCAAACTCCGCCAACATACTCAGCAATTCAGATAGATGGAAAGCGTGCATATGAATATGCTCGAAAAGGACGCGAGGTGACCATAGCTCAAAGAGAGATATTTATACCAGAGATGAAAATAAGTGAAATAAATTTACCTGACGTAAGCCTTACTGTTACTTGTAGTAAGGGTACTTACATCAGAACTTTAGCCGATGATTTTGGAAAAAGACTTGACAACGGGGCCTTTTTGTATTATCTTAGGCGAATTCGTAGCGGAAGCTTTTCAATAAATGAAGCTATCGAACTAAAAGATTTTGAGGTTTTTATGAACAATATGAAACCTTTTTAAGTTTTAACTGTATAAGAACAAGTTTTTAAAAATAGTTTATATAATATGAAATTATCACAATTTGGATTTATCCTACCAGACGAATTGATTGCATTACACCCTTCACCTAACCGTGATGAATCAAGAATGTTGGTATTCCATAAAAAGACCGGTGAGATTGAACACAAAATGTTTAGAGATGTTAAAGATTATTTCAGCGACAAAGATGTCATGATTTTTAACGACACCAAAGTGTTTCCAGCAAGATTATATGGAAACAAAGAGAAAACAGGAGCTAGAATAGAAGTGTTTTTGCTGCGTGAACTAAACCGTGAACAGCGCCTTTGGGACGTTTTAGTCGATCCAGCCAGAAAGATTAGAATTGGTAATAAACTTTATTTTGGAGAGAATGACGAACTAGTTGCAGAAGTTATCGACAACACAACATCTAGAGGTAGAACATTACGTTTCTTAATTGATGGCGATTATGATAGCTTTAAGAAAACTCTCTACGGATTAGGTGAAACACCGCTGCCAACGCATATCGTAAAAAGAGAAGTAGTTCATGAAGACAAGGAAAGATATCAAACTATCTTTGCGAAAAATGAAGGCGCTGTGGCTGCACCAACTGCGGGTATGCACTTTAGTAGAGAATTGATGAAACGACTCGAGATCTTAGGTGTTGAGTTTGGATATATTACTCTTCATGTTGGATTGGGAAACTTCCGAAATGTTGATGTTGAAGATCTTACAAAACATAAAATGGATTCTGAGCAAATATTAATTAGTGAACAAGTTGCTAATCTCGTTAATAAAGCAAAGGATGAAAAACATAATATCTGTGCTGTTGGAACAACCGTTTTGAGAACCCTCGAAAGTGCTGTTACCACTAGCGGATATTTAAAACCTTTTGATGGTTGGACAAACAAATTTATTTTTCCACCTTACGAAATTATGGTGCCAAATTCGTTGATATCAAATTTCCATCTTCCAAAGTCAACTCTTATGATGACTGTTGCAGCTTTTACTGGCTACAACCAATTGATGCATGTTTATGATGTGGCAATTAAAGAGAAGTATCGCTTTGGAACATACGGTGATGCAATGCTGATTGTATAAAAACATAAAGAGCGACAAATTTGTCGCTCTTTTTTTTAGACTTTTTCCATGTTTTCAGCCATGATAATAGGTTTCCCCATGAATCTTAGCAGCAAATTTGCAACACAAAGTACGTCCTTTTCACAATAGTTTGCAATACGCTCTAGGTCTTTTTCTTTGTAGTAAACATCATAAACCTGACTGCCATCTATGTCGTCCTTTGGAGTTGGAATATTAAATAAATCGGCTAGCAAAGCAAGAGATGTAAAATTTTTAAAATCACCGAATTTCCATAATTCAAGTGTGTCAAGATGTTTCACTTCCCAAGGTTTTTTCCCAGCAATATTAAATGCAGGAGGTAGTTGTAGCCCATGCACAAGCATTCTTCTAGCAATATATGGAACATCAAACTCTTTTAGATTGTGCCCACAAAGTTGTCTGGTTCCTGATTTGTCCCAGTTATTAATCATTGATGTAAAAGATAACAGCAGCGCCTTTTCATCATCTGAAGCAAATGATTTTACCCGAAATGAGCTATTATGGATAAAGCCTACAGAAATGCAGACAATCTTGCCAAATTCCGAATAAATTCCCGCTCTTTGATAAACATCAGCTGCTGTTTCTGTTGCAGATCTAAAATATGCCGATTTCTTTTCCCAGTGTTTTTGGAATGATTCGGACATTTCTTCCATTACAGAACAGCCTGGAACTGTTTCTATATCTAAAAATAGAACTTCATTTAACTTTGTACCTTCTAGCATAATTACTATGTTATATTTTGTAAAATAAATTTAGTAAGTAAGTCGATTGCCACATCATTATTCCCGCCTTGTGGAACGATAACATCTGCATAGCGCATGGTAGGTTCAATAAACTGCAGATGTGAAGGTTTTACGGTTTTTTCGTATCTCTCCAATACTGTGGAAATCGAACGTCCTCTCTCAATTATATCACGCTGAATTACTCTCGACAATCTATCATCAGCATCTGCGCTCACAAATACTTTCAAGTCCATGACATTTCTTAATTCTTTCTGACCTAAAATCAAGATTCCTTCAACAATCACTACTTTGCTAGGTGTGATTTTTATAGTTTCAGAATTTCTTGTGCATGTTAAATACGAGTAAATAGGCTGGTCTATAGTCTTTTTGTGTTTTAACTCTTTAAGATGGTGAACTAATAGCGACCATTCAATAGCGTCAGGATGATCAAAATTAATCTTTTGCCTTTCTTCCATCGGCATATGACTGTTATCTCTGTAATAAGAGTCCTGAGGAACAACTGTAACCGATCCTACAGGTAATTTTTCTATTATCTTTCGCACTACTGTGGTCTTTCCCGAGCCTGTTCCGCCTGCAATTCCGACTATTAACATAATTGAAAAACTATTGGTAAAAATTTGTTATTTTTGAATCCTAAAAATAATAAAATTTTATTTACAAATGCTATATCCAATAAAATTCAAACCAATTTATAAAACCAAGGTCTGGGGTGGTAGTAAAATTAGGGCAATCAAGGGTGATAAGAAGGTTCCAGACAATTGTGGTGAGAGCTGGGAAATATCCGCAGTACAAGGCGATGTGTCGATTGCTTCAAATGGATTCTTAAAGGGAAATTCCATTGAGGAGATAGTCGAAATATATATGGGCGAATTAGTAGGAGACAAGGTCTTTGAAACGTTTGGGATAGAATTCCCAATATTATTAAAGATTATTGAAGCTCAAGAAAATCTATCTGTACAAGTACATCCTGATAATAAAACAGCCGCAGAAAGACATAATGCTTGGGGAAAATCAGAAATATGGTATATTCTTGATGCTGATAAAGATGCCACTTTAATTTCTGGATTTAACACCGATCTTAACTCTAAGTTGTTATTTGATGCAATTAATGCAGGAAATTTCGAGAAATATGTAAATCAGCCAGTTGTTAAGTCTGGTGAAGTCTATTATATACCAGCAGGAAGATTACACAGCTTGGGAAAAGGGATAACTCTTGTCGAGATTCAACAGACATCAGATGTTACATATCGTGTTTATGATTATGGTAGAGTTGGCCGCGAGCTTCATCTCGATTTAGCAGAAGAGGTGATTGATTATAAGCATATTCACGATGTTAAAACCAAATTCTCGCACATTCCAGATAAAGCAAATGCGATTATTAAAAATGAATTCTTTACAGTTAACTTTATCCCTTTAATGAACTCTGTTTTAAAGGATTATTACGAACTTGATTCATTTGTTATTTATTACTGCATAAACGGAGAAGTATCCATTATTACAGAGGGAAATGATAATCTGAAAATTAGAAAGGGCGAAACGGTTTTAATTCCAGCTGCAATTAAAAATCTTACTCTTATCCCTCAATCTTATTCAGAATTATTGGAGGTTCATTTGTAGAAAATTGATTATTTTTTTGCAGTCAGTTCTCCAAAGACCTGTTCAAGTGATTTTTCTTTTATCTGAAGGCTAAGAACAACATTATTCTGTTTAACAACAAGATTGAAAACATCTTGTCGGATATCTTTTTTTGCATCAAATTCAATAATATATTTATTGTTTTCAACAGACATCACCTTTTTAACGCCATCAATTGATTTAAACTCTTTATCACTCATTGCAGACATTAATTCTACCAGTAGAGTGCCAGTAGATGATTTGCCTTTTATATGAATGTCTTCAGTATTATCATCGGCAACCAAAATGCCATTGTTAATAATGATTATCCTGTCGCAGATTGCATCAACTTCTTGCATAATATGAGTTGATAACATAACAGTTTTTTCTTTACCAAGATTTTGTATAAGATTTCTGATTTCAACAATCTGATTTGGGTCAAGGCCTGAAGTTGGTTCATCGAAAATTAGGACTGCAGGATCATGAATTATCGCCTGCGCTAATCCAACGCGCTGTTTGTATCCCTTAGATAGGGCACTGATTTTTTTGTTGATTTCTGGTTCTAGGCCAGTTAAAGCAACAACTTCCTCAATTCTCTTAACCCTATTTTTTATTTTGTAAATTCCAGCAACAAAACTGAGGAACTCAATAATGTACATCTCTTGATATAGCGGATTTTGCTCAGGTAAATATCCCAAGATACGACGAATCTCCATTTGGTTTTCAAGAACGTTTTTCCCGTTCACAAATACATCTCCGGATGTTGGAGGTATATATCCTGTAATTATCTTCATAAGAGTTGACTTCCCTGCTCCATTTGGACCAAGAAATCCAACAATTTCTCCACTCTTAATTTCAAAACTCACATTGTCGAGGGCTTTTTGAGCACCAAACATTTTTGTAATATTCTGAACCTTTATTGACATTTGGGTATAATTTTTGTTCATGGCAAAAATACTTATTTTTTTTTAATCGGCCATAATAATTAAGCAGTGCTATTTAGAATAATTTTAAATTCATCATTTCCCTATTAATATGTATGGGATATAACAACTTTTCGTTGTAAAATTTCGTCAAATTAATAAGAAAATAAGTAGAGACAGTAAAGTTACTAATAATATAATCCATAAAGATATGGAAACACTTTTACAAACACCAGAAACGAAAATCAACCAGCCTCAGAATGCTAATCGGTTTTCATTAATAAACCTGTTAATAATTTCATTGTTAGTGGGTTTGTTGGTTCATTTGTTCCCTGAAAATACTACAGCTCAATCAGGCTTGTGTAATTCAGGAGTCCCGTTTTATAATGTGAATCTATCTGGTTCACCAAATGCGACTTGGACATCTCCAAATGTTTCTAGATCTCGTCAGTGTTGTGGATTAGCTGCACCAGATAGATGTATTGAGTTTAGTATTACTCTACATCCTGATGCAATTGCAGTGAATTTTAATATTTCTACTGGTGCAATTCCTCCTGGGGCGATGTTTTATCAAATTAATTGTGGTCCTCAGGTTCCAGTTGGTACCCCTGTTTGTTTATCAGGTGTTGGGCCACATACTTTAACATTTTGCAAACCAGGTAGTAATGCAAACACTTATACCGTTACATCTATTGAGGGGCCAGATCTCGGTGGCGATTATCACGCAACAGAGAATTGTCCTGCTGTATTAGATTTGTCTGATTTGATAAATGGGACAGTGTCTTACACTGATTTAACTGGAGGAGGAACCTACTTGTCATATCTGAGTTGTACTGATTGTAATGATCCTTTGGTTACTCCAACAGGTGCATTTCCGGCATTTGCAGATTATGAAATTTGTGGATCGCCAGTTATGGGCTCGTGTTTACCTGGTGGGACTTATTGTGACACTGTCAGGGTTTATTTTCACGATACAATTGTCGCAACTGTCACCCCAAACCCAGTTAGTTTCTGTCCTGAGGATGGGGGTGTTTGGTTATATTCAGATGTAACTCAAGGAGTACCACCTTACACATATTCTTGGTATTCGGGACCGAATGGAACTGGAAGTTTGTTAAGTAATGCTGAAGATTATTATACTTCTACTACTCTTAATGGGTCTTTATTAGTACGTGACTCTCTTTTTCCAACTTGTCCTCCTTTTATTATTAACTTAAATGTGGTTAGATATACTGTATCCCCATTGACAATTTCACCTTCAAATCCATATTTTTGTGAAGGAGATTCAATTAGTATAACAGCTTCAGGAGGTACTAATTATTCTTGGTCACCAGCTACAGGGCTTTCTTCAACTACTGGGGCAATGGTTTATGCCAAACCATTATCTACTACTACATACACTGTAACATCAACAGATAGTCATGGTTGTACTGTTACAGGAAACGTCACAGTTCAGGTTTGTGATGCCCCAACGGTTACCGCTAATGCAGATACAGATATTTGTGTTGGCGCGTCATATCAACTTCTAGCAAATGGAGCAATGATGTATGAGTGGGCTCCTACTACTGGCTTAAACAATGCAAATATCGCTAACCCAATTGCAACACCATTGGTCACAACAGAGTATGTGGTTACAGGTTTTGATCCTAGTTGCACTGTTATTGGAAACGGAGATTTTTCTGCTGGTAATACTGGTTTTACCACTCAATATAACTATAGTAACAATTTATTCCCAGAAGGTAATTACATGATCGGAACAAATCCTCATGATTATCATTCAAATTTTTCAGCGTGTAACGACCACACGCCTGGAACTGGAAATATGATGATTGTCAATGGTAATACTTTACCAGGATATGAGGTGTGGTGTCAAGATGTTGTCGTTTTTCCTAATACAGATTATATCTTCTCCACTTGGATAACTAGTGTTCATCCCACCAACCCTGCTGTTTTACAGTTTTCCATAAACGGAACATTGCTTGGCAGTCCTTTTGCTGCCACAACAACAACTTGTGCATGGAACGAATTCTATGAGGTTTGGAATTCGGGAGCAAACACTAGTATTCAGATTTGTATTGTTAATCAAAACACTATCGCAAGTGGGAATGATTTCGCAATTGACGATGTGTATTTTGCTCCGATGTGTACATCAACAGATACCGTTGTTGTCACTGTTCATAATCCTGCTGTAATTACTTTTTCAAATGTGGGACCTTTCTGCGAATCTGGCTCATCAACTACACTTGTTGCAAATCCTGCTGGAGGAGTGTGGGGAGGTCCAGGAATAACTAATGTAAATACTGGAGCTTTCGATCCAGCAATAGCCGGCGATGGAACACATACAATTACTTATTCTTATACAGACGGTTATTGCCCAGTAAATTCCTCAGTAAATATTACAGTTGACGCCGCAGTAGATGCAACAATAACCCCAATAGGCCCATTCTGCGAAACCGATGCAGCAGTTGCATTAACAGCAGTAACCCCTGGCGGAATTTGGTCGGGCACTGGCGTTGTTGGAAATAATTTTGATCCAAATGTTGCCAATCCTGGCAATCATGTAATAACTTACAATGTAGTAAACGGAGCATGTAGCGATAGCGATACTGAAACAATCCATGTTGATTCACAAGTATTTGCAACAATCACTCCAGTAGGCCCATTCTGCGAAACAGATGCAGCAGTTGCAT
>CAZOHR010000167.1:0-5118 GCA_964579045.1 uncultured Bacteroidales bacterium
CTGACTGTGGCGGAAATGTTAGCACTTGGTTATATACCTATACAATTGCAATTTCAAGTGTTCCAGTGGTACCAGCTGATGGCAGTTCTACGGTTGAATGTATTGCAGATGCTGTGCCTCCAGTAACACCTATTGTTGTTAACCAATGTGGAACCAATATTGTTCCTGTATTAATAGGGACAGTTGATACTCCAAATCCACTAACCTGTGAAGGCACTAGGGTTTACACTTACATGTATCCCGACTGTGCTGGAAACACAAGTTTCTGGTCATATACTTACACTGTTGACATCACTAGCGTTCCAGTTATTCCAGCTGATGGAAGTTCAACTGTCGAATGTTTAGTTGATGCAATCCCTCCAGTAACTCCAATTGTAACAGATCATTGTGGAAATAATATTTTGGCAGTTTTGGTAAGCACAATCGATACCCCAAATCCATTGACCTGTGAAGGTAACAGAGTTTACACATACTCATATACAGATTGTGGTGGCAATATTAGCGTTTGGACTTATACCTACACTATTGATATTAGTACAAATCCTGTTGTTCCTGCCAATGGTAATTCAACAGTAGAATGTTTGGTTGATGCTATACCTCCAGTTACTCCAGTTGTTGTTGATCAGTGCGGAAATAATATTCCTGCGGTATTGGTAAGTACAATTGATACACCAAATCCATTAACTTGTGAAGGAAATCGTGTTTACACATACTCTTACACTGATTGTGGAGGCAATGTTACAAATTGGGTTTATACATACACTGTTGATGTTACCAGCGCACCTGTTGTTCCTGCTAATGGATCTTCAACAGTTCAATGTTTAGTTAATGCTATTGCTCCAGTAACTCCAGTTGTAACGGATGTTTGTGGAAATAACTTGCCTGCAGTATTAGTTAGTATGATTGACACACCAAATCCATTGACCTGTGAAGGTAATAGAGTATATACCTATAGTTACACAGATTGTTCTGGATTAGTAACAAATTGGGTTTATACTTACACTGTTGATGTTAGTTCTGCACCAGTTGTTCCTGCTGATGGTTCTTCGGTTGTTCAATGTTTATTTGATGCTATACCACCTGTTACTCCAGTTATAACGGATGTTTGTGGAAATAACTTGCCAGCAGTTTTGGTTAGTATGATAGACACACCAAACCCATTGACATGTGAAGGTACTAGAGTTTATACTTATAGTTACACAGATTGTTCAGGATTAGTAACTAACTGGGTTTACACATATACTGTAGATATTAGCTCTGTTCCAGTTATTCCAGCAGATGGAAGTTCGACTGTAATTTGTCCTGTTAATGCAATTCCTCCAGTTACTCCAATAGTTACAGATTTTTGTGGAAATAACCTTCCTGCTGTATTAGTTGGAATCGTTCAAAATCCAAATCCAGTAACTTGTCAGGGAACTATTACCTATACATACAGATATACTGATTGTGGTGGTAATGTCTCATTATGGCACTATGTTTACACGATTGCAAATAATAATGTGCCTGTTGTTCCTGCAAATGGTTCATCAACTGTTCAATGTTTGGTAAATGCCGTGGCTCCTGTTACTCCTGTTGTAATTGATGCTTGTGGAATAATCATTCCAGCTGTATTGGTCAGCACGATCGACACTCCAAACCCATTGACCTGCGAGGGAAACAGAGTTTACACATACTCATATACTGATTGCGCAGCGAATGTAAGCATTTGGACTTATACTTACACTATTGATGTTAGTAGTGCACCTGTTGTTCCTGCAAATGGCTCATCAACAGTTGAATGTCTTATAAACGCCATTCCGCCGGTAACTCCAGTTGTAACAGATGTTTGTGGTAATAATATTGTTGCTGTGTTGATCAGTACAATTGATACTCCAAATCCTCTGACTTGCGAAGGAACAAGAACTTATACATATCGTTACACTGACTGTGCTGGAAATGCAACTAATTGGATTTACACTTACACAATTGATGTAAGCAGCGCGCCTGTTGTTCCAGCGAATGGTTCGTCAACTGTACAATGTTTAGTAAATGCAATTGCGCCAGTTACACCAATTGTAACCGATGTTTGTGGAAATAATTTACTTGCTGTTTTAGTAAGCATGGTTGATGCTCCAAATCCATTAACATGCGAAGGCACAAGAACATATACATATCGTTATACTGATTGTGCAGGAAACGCAACTAATTGGGTTTATACTTACACTGTTGATGTTAGTAGCGCACCTGTAGTTCCTGCTAATGGATCTTCTACCGTTCAATGTCTTGTTAATGCTATCCCTCCAGTAACTCCTGTGGTATCAGATGTTTGTGGAAATAATTTACTAGCAGTTTTGGTAAGTATGATTGATAATCCTAATCCTTTAACATGCGAAGGCACAAGAACATATACTTATCGCTATACAGATTGTGCTGGCAATGCAACAAATTGGGTTTACATTTACACAATCGACGTCAGTACATCACCTGTTGTTCCTGCAAATGGTTCATCAATTGTTCAATGTTTGGCTAATGCAATCGCTCCTGTAACGCCTATAGTTGCTGATGTTTGTGGAAATAACGTTCCTGCGGTTCTTGTCAGTATGATTGATAATCCGAATCCATTGACTTGTGAAGGAACTAGAATTTATACATACAGTTATACCGATTGTTCAGGTTTAGTTACAAACTGGATATATACCTACACTGTTGATTTAAACACTGCACCAGTAGTCCCTGCAAATGGAAGCTCAACAGCACAATGTATTGCTTCTGCAATAGCACCAGTAACTCCTGTGGTTGTTGATTTCTGTGGAAATAATATTGTCCCAGTTCTAATAAGTACAGTTGATAATCCAAATCCATTCACTTGCGAAGGAACAAGAGTTTATACTTATCGTTACACTGATTGTGCTGGAAACTTTACAAACTGGATTTATACTTACACAATTGATTTGGTTACTGCGCCGGTAGTTCCTGCAAATGGTTCTTCAACTGTTGAATGCATTGCACAGGCTATTGCGCCAATTACTCCAGTTGTTACGGATTTCTGTGGAAACAATATTGTTGCGGCACTGATTAGTACCGTTGATAATCCAAATCCATTTACATGTGAGGGTACCAGAGTTTACAATTACAGATACACTGATTGTGCTGGTAATTTCACAAATTGGTCATACACTTATACAATAGACTTGAATACATTGCCTGTATTACCAGCAAATGGTTCTTCTACTGTTGAATGTTTAAGTGCAGCAATTGCTCCAGTAACTCCTGTTGTGACAGATTTCTGCGGCAACAATATTACTGCTGTTCTTGTATCTGTTGTTAATAATCCAAATCCATTCACATGCGAAGGCACTAGGACTTACACTTATAGTTACACCGACTGTGCTGGAAATTCTGTAATTTGGACATACACTTACACTATCGACATAAGTTCTCCACCAGTAGTTCCAGCAAACGGATCATCGACAGTGGCTTGTTTGGCATCAGCAATTGCTCCTGTTACACCAGTTGTTACTGATATGTGCGGAAATGTACTAACTGCAGTACTCGCTAGTGTAGTTAACAACCCAAATCCAATGATTTGTGCTGGTTCACGAACATATAACTACACCTACACAGATTGCGGTGGAAATGTTTCAAACTGGAGCTATGTTTATACGATTAGTGCTCCAATTATTACGGTAACTTGTCCATCCAATCAATCATTTGATGCTGCGATAGGAGATTTATATACAATTCCTCAATTAGTTGCAACTGATAACTGTGGTTTGGGATTTGTTGTAACTTGGTCTATTACTGGCGCAACGGTTCGTAATGGTGTGGGTACTGATGCAAGTGGATTGTTTAACATCGGAATCTCAAATATTGCCTGGTCAGTAACAGATCAATGCGGAAATGTTCATAATTGTAATACTCAAGTTGAGATATTATTCCCAGTTGTTCTATGTCCTCCATCATTTGAAGTTTGTATTGATGAAGGTTTGCAATTATTAACTGGAACAGGTGAAGATCCAATAGGTGGAGTATTCACTGGTCCGGGTATAAGTCTTGTTGGAGGACAGTATTTCTTCAATCCATTTGTTGGTGCAGGAGTTCATACAATTACTTACACCTGGAGAAATGTTAATAATTACCCTGGAACTTGCACATTTGATATTACAGTGTATAGATTGCCAGAGTTTATTGCAACTGTAAATCAACATCCTTTATGCTTTGGAAGTGCAGATGGTATGGTAGCATTGGCATTTTCTAATGGTACACCAGCATTTGACATCGACTGGGGTACGGGTAATGCAACTACAGGGTTCATGAATTATATGATTACTGGACTGGAATCAGATAATTATACTATCGTAGTAACAGATTCTCATGGATGCCAGTTCCAGAATACTGCTTTGTTGATTGATCCACCTGCCTTGACTGCCACCACTACTGTAACATCCGACTACAATGGTCAAGATGTAAGATGTTACACATATTCTGATGGTTCTGCAATTGCAAATCCTGTTGGTGGAACACCTCCATATGATTATTCATGGGGTGCTTCTGCAGGACTTCAGATTACTCAAGAGGCATTCAATTTACCAGCTGGCACCCATAGTGTAATAATTTTAGATGATAATGGTTGTTCGTTTATGACAAATGTCATTATCACTGAACCAGACGAACTTGAGGCTATGATTGCTATCAACAGTAATGTATCATGCTTTGGCTTGAGTGATGGTAATGCGACTGCAACTGCCATTGGAGGTACACCTTTGTATGATTATCAGTGGGACGATCCAGCTTTAACAAATAGTAGATTTGCTACTGCTCTACCTGTTGGAACATGGACTGTTCATGTAACTGATGAAAATATGTGTACTGTTGATAAATCTGTTACGATTACAGAACCTACTCAGCTAAATGTAACATTTAGTAATATTCAGCATATTAGTTGCTATGGTCTTTCTGACGGACGTCTAGGTACAAATCCTTCGGGTGGAACTCCTGGAATTTCTGGATACGAATACGATTGGAATTACCAAAACTCTACTTTCCCGATGTTGATTAATATTCCTGCAGGAACATATTTTGTTACTGTAACAGATGATCATGGTTGTCAGGTAGTTAATAATTATGAAATTACACAAC
>CAZOHR010000167.1:5128-7855 GCA_964579045.1 uncultured Bacteroidales bacterium
CTATTATTTGTGGTTCTACACTTGGTTCGGCACTTGTAAATGTTGGTGGAGGTACTCCTACATATGACTATTTGTGGTCGAATGGAGCCACAACTCCATTTGTAAATGGTCTTACTTATGGCGCCCATACTGTAATTGTTACAGATCAAGAGGATTGTACCAATGAAATGACAATTAATATTGATAGACAAGGTGGTGTAAATGTGGCCATAGTTGAACAAATTCCGGTTACATGTTTTGGATATACAGATGGTCGTTGAATAGCATCTATTTCGAATGGAGTTCCAAATTATCAATTTGATTGGTCGAATGATGCTACTACTCAGGATAATAATAATATTGGAGCTGGACACTATACAGTTTTTGTTACCGATAGTTGGGGGTGTACTGGAGAAGCAATGTTTGATTTGGCTCAACCTGAAGATATAATTCTTAGCTTTATAACTGAAGATGTAACTTGTACCAATAGTAATAATGGTAGCGCTACAGTTGTATCAACAGGAGGAATGTTGCCACATTCTGCACTTTGGACAGGTGGGCCATACTCGTTTACATATAATAATCTTACCGCCGGCTCATACGAGGTCGTAGTTACAGATGCAAGAGGTTGCCAAAAGGACAGCACGGCAATTGTTAATCAACCATTAAACCCTCTAAACTTAAACGTTGTAGTGAGAGATATTTCATGTTATGGTCTCTTCGACGGTTATGCTATGGTTAACGCTAGTGGAGGTACTCCAGATTACGATTTCCAATGGTTTGGAATGAATACAAATTCAACCGATTCTATTATCGGCGAATTAGCTGAAGGACTTTATTATCTTACTGTAACAGATGCTAATAGCTGTCTTGCAGATACTGTTATAGTAATTTCACAACCTGCTCCATTAATGGCAAGCTATACTAGTGGAAATCCATCCTGTATTGGTAATAATGATGGATACATTGATATCACTATCATTGGTGGTTCTGAGCCATATACTGTTTATTATGATGGATTTACCGCACCATTCCCATTCTTAACTGGTTTAAGTGATGGAACATATTATATTGAGATAATTGATGGAAGAGATTGTAATCTTCCGATAGGAAATGTAGTATTAACAGAAAATCCACAGGAATGTGTTGTCATTCCAAATGCATTTACTCCAAATTATGATGGGGTTAATGATACTTGGATAATCGAAAACATACAGCTGTATCCAGATGCAACCATTAAGGTATATAATCGCTGGGGACAAGAATTGTGGTTAGGTGGTCCTTCAGTTGAATGGACTGGTGAATTTAACGGAAAAATGCTTCCTGTAGGTACATATCTGTATGTAATTGAACTATTCGGTGGCGAAGAACCTAGGGTAGGAGAGGTTACGATAGTTTATTAGGAAGTGCCTTGAGTGCCTAAAGTTCCTAGAGTGCCTAGAGTTCGGAGTGTCTAAAGTATTTGGGTTATATTTAAAAAATATAAAAAAATCCACTTTCAACTTTAGGCACTCCGAACTCTAGGCACTTCGTCGAACCATCTAAGTGAGGAAGAGTAGGTGCAAAAGATACGGTTTATATTACAAAATGCTGAGGCGGTTGAGTATATATTTGAAATTATAAAAAAATCCACTTTCAACTTTAGGCACTCCGAACTTTAGGCACTTTAGGCACTTCTTCCTATTCCCCACATCCACAGTCAATATACTGCTCAATAAGTTTGTTGGATATACCCATTGAAGAAAATCCACCGTCGTTGTACAGATTCTGCATTGTCATCATTCTACTCATATCTGAGAATAAAAACATACATATATCGGCACAGGACTGTGAATCTGCATTGCCCAATGGCGACATTGCATTTGCGTAGTTATAGAATGCATTAAATCCAGACACACCAGTGCCTGCAGTGGTACGTGTAGGAGATTGCGAAACGGAGTTTATCCTAACATTTTTTGCAACTCCATAATGATATCCAAATTGGCGTACAATTGACTCCAGCATAGCTTTTGCTTGCGACATATCGCTATAACTTGAGAAAACTCGTTGAGCGGCAATATATGATAAGGTAACTACCGAGCCCCATTCACTTATAGCATCAAGCTTTTTTGCCACAGCTAGTACTTTATGTAGTGATATTGCCGAAACATCCAATGTTTTTTGCATGTAATCATAGTCCAGTTCTGTATATGGAATACTTTTACGAACATTTGGCGACATTCCTACTGAGTGTAAAACAAAATCAATTTTTCCACCTAGCAATTTCATCGACTCGTCAAATAAATCCTCAAGTTCTGAAACTACTGTAATATCCGCTGCAATTACTGCCGACTCGGTTATTTTTGCAAGTTCATAAATATCCTTTTTACGCAAAGCAATTGGAGCGTTTGATAATACAAATACAGCTCCCTCTTCTTTTGCTCTTAATGCTACTTTCCAGGCAATTGAATTCTCATCCAATGCTCCGAAGATTATACCACGTTTCCCTTTTAATAAATTGTGTGCTTCCATTATTTTAATTTTTAGGCTGAGGAGTACACTAAGGTTTGTTTAGCAGTAGTACTTCCTTCAGTAGTTCTATTGTTTATCCACTACGTGGAATTTAAGCATCCTGTACAAATTTCTCTATTGATATTTATGTCTACGGACAAAAATAATAGAGAAATTTGAAATTGTAAATTATTTTGTTCTGCCTTTTGTTCTATTGTTCTATTGTTCTATTGTTCTATTGTTCTATTGTTCTATTGT
>CAZOHR010000168.1:0-7777 GCA_964579045.1 uncultured Bacteroidales bacterium
ATTTTCGGGACAAGATAATGCTGTAAAGTCAGAAAACATTTCGTGGTTTGAGGATAAATCCGACAAGCTGAGCGTAGATGAAATAATAAAGCTGTGCAAATCCAACAAGTTTATTTTTGGCGAGGCCGATATTCCCAATCTTGGCTATAAAGAATGTAATGTTTGGTTTCATGTTGCATTTATAAATGAGACTGATATTGATAACCTTTTACTGGAATTGGATTTTGCAAACTATAGTGAAGTTGAACTCTACATTTGCGATAGTGTATTTAGAATTATTGAGATTCAAAAGCAAGGAATTCGCAATCTGCCAAATAATTCGGAGGAACTTCACAGGTGCCCAATTTTTGAGATCAATGCTATTCCAGGAACACATTACAACTTTTTATTTAAAATTAAAAATGATGCACCTATAATTTTTCCTTTGTATGTTCATACAAACCGAAGCTTTCTAAAAAAGGATATAACCCGAAGTCAATTTTCATTTATATTCTTTGGATTATTGATTGCTACAGTGCTTTTTAACTTGATATTTTTCTTTATAACACGAAATAAATCTTATGTTTTTTTAGCACTGCACCTATTTTTTTCTCTGTGTAATTTCATCTTCTATTTTGGTTTTGGCTACCAATACTTTCATTTTCTTAACCCAGAATTCCTGTTGATGCTGAAGTTTGATTTTTTTGCACTCTCAGGACTATTCCACATGCTTTTCGTTATTTACTATCTGGAATTACCAAAGAAAGGATTTTTAAAAAGAATTGCTATTATCGACGCATTGTTTTTTGCATTATTCTTTCTTGTAACAATTTCAGGGATTTTTTCTGTTAGAATAATTGCTCAATATACTATTTATGCATTTCTTATTTCACCAATTATTAGTTTAACAATTGCAACAGTATCGATATTGAAGAAAAACAGAAATGCCGTTTATTATTTAATTGCATTTGGAATTCAGATTATCGCATCTTTAGTATTCACCTTCACAACTGCTGGAGTTTTACAATTTTCAATTTTTAATCTTAATGTGCAGGTATTTGCTCAAGTAATATTTGGTGTTTTGTTAAGCATTGGCTTAACCGAGCAATTTGCGGTCACAAATGCAATGAGAGCGAGCAATATGCAATTAGAAAAAGACAAAGATTTGCTTATTGCAGAGGTAAATGAAAGAATACGAGTTGAAAAACAACTCATCGAAAGCGAAAACAAATTCAGACAATTGATTGAATTACTGCCACATCCATTGATTTTGACTGACCAAGCAACAGGTTTGATTCTGGAGGTAAATAAAGAACTTTGTAAAGTAGCTGGTTTTAATAAAGATGAGCTTATCGGAAAACCAACCGTAGAATTAGGATTCTGGGATTTTGAGAACCGAGATGATTATTTGAAAGAGTTATTGTCGACTGGAAAGACTTCAGGGAAACAGCTTAAAATGAAAGTGGCAGGTAGCAAAGAATTGCCTGTTTTAATGTACTCTGAGATTATAGAAATAAATGATAACAGTAGAATTCTAACATTAATTGTTGACATTTCCGACCTTAAAAAGAATCAAGAAGCACTTGAGTTGTCAGAAAAAAATCTAAGAATCTCAAATAAGACTAAAGACAAGTTCTTTTCGATAATTGCGCACGATTTACAGAATCCTCTTAATGTAATGTTAGCTTACAACAAGCAACTTTACACCCATTTAATTAGCAGAAATCTTGAAAAAGCCGAGCAGTACACAAAAACGATGCAAAATATTACTGAAAACACTGGGGCACTAATTCAGAATCTGCTTTCATGGGCAAGAGTACAAACTGGTCTGATAAACTACCATCCAGAGCAAATCAGAGCTTTATCAATTATCGAAAACGAAATATTTTTCACCAAAGAAGGTTTCGACAAAAAAGAGATTAGCCTCACATATAATTGTCCCTTAGACTTGATAATCTTTGGCGATGTAAATATGCTAGGAACAATCATAAGGAATTTGTTGTCTAATGCATATAAATTCACAAACCGAGGAGGTTCGGTTCATTTAATTGCGGAGAAAGAAAAAAACTTGTACAAAATAACTGTAACCGATAACGGAATAGGAATAAATAGTTTAATTAAAAACAATCTTTTCAAAATTGATGAATTAACGCACACATCTGGCACAGAAGACGAGTCCGGCACTGGTTTAGGCCTGATTTTATGCAATGAGTTTATTAAATTGCATAACGGCACAATAGAAGTCGAAAGTGAGCTTGGAAAAGGCAGTAAATTTTGTATTAGTTGGCCACTAAAATCAAAAGATGGTGATTCGGAAATTGGCTTAACAAATCAATAATCAAGAAAATGATATGGAAACCATAAATCTAAGAAAGAATAAAATCCTACTAGTTGACGATGACAATACAATCATTTTATTGCTGCAGGATATTCTTTTAGATGCAGGTTTTGAAATAATTACAGCTAATGACGGGTTGATGGCCTTGGATAAAATCAGGAGAGAAAATCCCGATCTGGTACTTTTAGATTGGAATATGCCATTAAAAGATGGATTTCAGACACTTATTGAAATTGAATCCGATCCAAATATTAAAGATATACCAGTAATTATGCTCACTGGAGTAATGACAAACTCAGAAAATTTGAAAGCCGCATTTGAGCATGGGGCTTTTGATTATATCCGTAAGAACTTTGATATTATCGAACTAAAAGCCAGAATCGGAGCAGCCTTAAAGTTTGTTCAGGCTAATCAGCAGCTAATACAGATAAAAAACAATGTATTGACAGAAAATGCCTTAAAGATTGCTCGAAACAATCAGTTTAATCAGTTATGCCGAGATAAAATTGATGAACTCATAAATTTCGCACCAGAGAAAAGTGAAATTATCACAAAACTGATTGAATTTAAAAATATGGTTCAATCAAGTAAGGTGGTTAAAAATTGGAGTCAGTTTAATGAACATTTTGTAACTATTAATCCAGATTTTTACAAACAATTAACACTAAAACACCCCGAACTGGGCCGCGCAGAATTAAAGATTTGTGCATTGTTAAAATTAAATCTTAGCACAAAAGAAATTGCTGATATAACTTACTTAACACCAAATTCGGTCAAAACCATACGTGCCCGCATCAGGAAAAAATTAGGAATAGATACCATTTCTGGACTGAGTAATTATCTTATGAGGTTTTAAGCGATTTTACAACAAAAAAAAAGAGTTGACGGGCAACTCTTTTTTCGTATTCAATAACGTATAAATCAAATTACTATTCCACAACCCTCACCCTATCATTACCAGTAGAGATAACCTTAAACTCGGTGCGGCGGTTCATTTGGTGTTCTTCTTCGGTACAAGGAACGACTCTAGCACCTTCGCACTCACACTTGTTAATGAGTTTAGATTCGCCATAACCTTTGCCAGAAATACGATCAGGGTTAACAATCTTTCCCTTGATGTAATTTGCAGAGGCTTTTGCTCTATTATCGGAAAGCTTTTCGTTATATGCAGCTGGGGCACGGCAGTCGGTATGCGATCCAAGTTCTACAACCATATTTGGATATTTATTCATGATTTCGACAATTTTATCAAGTTCGGCTGCAGCATCTGGCCTAATATTGTATTTGTCGAGGTCGAAATAGATCGGGTTTATCTTAACAAGTTCTGATAAGTCTTTTACCTCAACATCCATGCTAAAATCAAGTACTTCGTGAACATTATACTGTCCAGGCTTATTTAAAACTGTATTATAAGTTACGGTTTTTGTAAAATATCCTTCCTTCTCCAGAATAAAATCAAAACTTACTTTATCATTTAGCTTACTATCAGATAAGACCTTGAGAAAATCACCCTGTTCTGATGTATTATAAACTTCGCTTTTACCTGTAGATTTGTCAACCAGAGTAATTTTCACTCCCTCGATTTTCTCGTTGGTTTTATTATCAGTTATCAATCCAAATAAGGAGAAGCCTGGATCAATTTCTAGGACTAAATCAGCGATTACTTCGTCTTTGTCTGTTTTGGTGCTTGCAGTATTATTTCCATCAAAGTACTTTTCTTTTGTACCAGTTAATCTAAAATCTTTGTCAGCATCTACTTTAAAAAGGTATTTGCCATCGTTAGAGGTAATAATATTTCCAACTTGATTTCCTTTATCATCGAGCAATGTAACTGATGTATTTGCAAGGATATTACCCTTGGTATCCATAGCTGTTCCACTGATAATTTTACCCCAAACAAATGGTTTTAATAGCTCTATTGAGTAAATATCATCATCACCTTTTCCACCCTCACGATTTGATGAAAAGTAACCTTTCATCATCTGGTCATCAATAATAAAACCAAAATCGTCGGCATTTGTGTTGAGAGGAACACCCATATTTACAACTTTAGTAAAACCAGGATCGGTAATAAAGAGATCTAGTCCACCTAAACCAAGATGTCCATCAGATGCAAAAATCAAATTTCCTTCATAGCTGATAAAAGGGAACATTTCATTACCTTCGGTATTAATCAAAGCACCAAGATTCTCAGGTTTAGTCCACGTATTATCATCGTTACGAGTAGTTTTAAAAATATCTGTTCCACCAATACTTCCTTCCATATCTGAGGCAAAGTACATAGTTTTTCCATCATCAGTCAAATATGGATGACCTACCGAATACTCCTTATTGTTGTAATCAAAAGCAATTGGAGCTGACCATTTTCCATCAACCTGCTTACTAAAGAAAATTTCTAGATTTATCGAACCTTTACTTGATTTTTCTTTATAATTATTGCGGGTATAGGCCATATAGGTTCCAGATTTATCAAATGCTACAGGACCTTCGTGATATTTCTTATTAATCTTTTTCCAAAATTCATCAGGATTATGCAAATCAGATTTACGATTAAACTCGTATTTATAAATGTTTAAAAATGGTTTTTTGTTACGGTTGTATATTCTAATTGAGCTTCCCGTTTTGGTACGTGATGAACTAAAAACTAATGCTTCTTTAAAATACTCTGGAGAAAATTCCTGAGCATCGGTATTAAAAGGCATGTTTTCGATCTTATACCTATTCTCGTCTTTTGATATTTCGCCAAAATAATCTTTATTGTTTATTAACTGAACGCCACGCGAATCAACCCTGTTTTGCTGATAATACATTTCTAACTGTTGGTCAGATTCTTTGTATTTTTTATTTATTCGCAGAACATAACTATAGTTATAGTGATCGTCCGCAGTTTTCCCCTCCGTTGCAACAATCTGTGAATATAAATTCTCAGCTTCGGAGAATTTGCCAAACAATTTAAGACTTTCTGCCTCTCTTCGTAGCACCACAACATCCTTCACTTCTAATTCATTGTAACGAACAGCAGCATCAGAATAATTGTAACTTGTAAATAATTTATCTGCCTTTTTCATTTTTCCGTTCTGAGCAACTACAAAATTTGAAGCAAGCAAAAGAATTGCAATCCCGGATAATATTGTTAATGATTTCATAATCTTCATTTATTTGAATTTACTTTTTTTAGAAATATCTCGGTGATTTAATTTTCTCTTGATTCTTATAAATCAAATCATATCTGAGCATTATCTCATGGCTACCAGCATTGTATCTTCCAGTAGTATTAGTTAAAGACCAATCGAACGAGTAACCCATTGCAAGTGCATCAGTAAACTGAAAGCCTACCATAAATGAAACATCTGCCATTGTGCGGTAACCCACGCCAAACCAAAGTCTATTATTATAATAAATATTTGCTGTAAAATCACCCTCTATAGGTGCTCCTTTTACAGCCTTAACTAAAACGGTTGGCTTAAGTCCCCACTGTTCGTCGAGTTTTACCATCATACCTGCAATAAGAAAGTAATGTCTTTTTTCGTTAAGCACGTTTGCATTATTTTCGCCAGGAATAGAATTTTGCAAAAGCTTAGGTGAAGACAATCCAATATAAAACTTTGGTGCACTATAGTAAATCCCTGCTCCGAAATTCGGTAAAATTTCGTTTTGAATCGCAGTTGTGAACGAATTATCTTCTTGATCCTGCAATTGTAATGAAGCTAAGTTGCTATTAAACAAATTTATTCCTGCCTTAAGACCAAAAGCCAACTTGTGTCCATTATCGTTAATCTTAATGCGATAAGCAAAATCGCCATAAATAGCGGTCATTGCCGTAGGGCCTATTCTGTCATTAACAACCGACAACCCTACACCAACAAATTCTCCACCAACAGGAGTGTGCATTGTCAAGGTCTGAGTAACTGGTGCTCCTGGAAAAGAAACCCATTGATGCCGATATAATCCGGTAATTGTTAGTGCATCTCTACTGCCAGCATAACCTGGATTGACCGATAAGGTATTAAACATATAATGTGTGTACATTGCATCCTGCTGAGCCGTCAAACTTAGCGAAGCTATCACAACCACTGAAAGTAATATTAACTTTTTCATATTCATAATTTTTAAAAGTTAAGGCGACAGCAAAACTGCCACCTTAAACTTATTTTATCGTTGTAAATAAACATAACCCTTAACAACCGCGCTTCCATCTCCCAAATCGATGACATAGAAATATGTTCCTGTTGGCAATTCTGCCTCGCCAACATTAACACCAAAGTAAGATATTCCATTCCAATCGTTACCGTAAGGAGTTGCCTCAAATACCTTATTACCCCATCTGTTAAATATAAATATTGTATTATTTGGGTAATATTCAAGTCCAGTAATTTCAAATAAATCATTTACCCCATCGCCATTTGGAGAAAATCCTTCAGGGACAAACAAGTTACAAGAATTCGGACTGCAAGGATCCAGAGGATCAGAACCACCTAAAATCTCATCGCCGTTTGTTATTCCGTCACCATCACAATCTGCAGCGTTCCATGCTGCAGATGGAGTCAAAGTCTGACTTGCAACAACAAAATCACATGGGTCGTGAGGATCTGTGCCATCTGTTAATTCGCCTTCATTAGTTACACCGTCGCCATCACAATCAAGTGCATTCCAAGCTGGTGTTGGAGTTACGCTCTGGCTTGCTAATACAAAGTCGCAAGGATCGTTTGCATCAGTTCCGTCTGTTATTTCGTCTTCGTTAGTTACGCCGTCGCCATCGCAGTCCGCTGCGTTCCATGCACCAGAAGTTGCTACAGACTGACTTGCCAATACATAATCACAAGGATTTAGTGGGTCGGTACCATCAGCTATTTCGTCTTCGTTGGTTACACCGTCGCCATCGCAATCTGCAGCATTCCATGCAGGATTTGTTGCTAAAGTCTGGCTTGCAAGAACAAAGTCGCAAGGATCATTTGGATCAGTTCCATCTGTTACTTCATCTTCATTTGTAACACCGTCACCATCACAATCTGCGGCGTTCCATGCTGCTGAAGGAGTCAATGTCTGACTTGCAACAACAAAATCGCATGGGTCTTGAGGATCTGTTCCATCATTTATCTCGTCATAGTTAATTACTCCGTCTTCGTCGCAATCAAGCGCAAACCATGCCGTTGTAGGTGTTCCAGTCTGGCTTGCCAATACATAGTCACAAGAATCTTGTGGGTCAGTACCATCGGTTATTTCATCTTCGTTAGTTACACCGTCACCATCACAATCGGCAGTATTCCAAATTACTGATGTCGCCAAAGTCTGACTTGCCAATACATAATCACATGGGTCTTGTGGATCGGTTCCGTCTGTTATTTCGTCTTCGTTGGTTACACCGTCGCCATCGCAATCAGCAGCATTCCAGGATGGAGAAGTTACTAAAGTCTGGCTTGCAAGAACAAAGTCGCAAGGTTCATTTGGATCTGTTCCATC
>CAZOHR010000169.1:0-7769 GCA_964579045.1 uncultured Bacteroidales bacterium
GGGTCTCCAGTGTAAACAATATTTGTTGCAGTAAGACATCCTTGAATTAAAACATCTTGAACCAATTGTTGCGGGGTATATGTAGTTATGTCTATGCTTAAAACTTTGGCATATCCTGGAATATCTTCACCTGAAACGCATAAACCAATAGTTCCTGTTTCGGCAGCGCCAAGTTTCCAAAAACGACCGATTATCTCTACTCCAGCATACTCTTCAAAATCACGCAATAACAAAGCCCCTTCAGTATCTCTATAGACATCGCATTTAATTTCCACGTACTCACCAAACTGATAAGTATAAAATGCTATCCCAAACAATGTTTCCTCCTCAAAGCTAATTCTTACACTTGCTTCTGATGTCTCAGGAACGATAAAACTAAAATATGAACTAGCACCTGGGTACATTCTATTACACCTCGGAATATCAAGGTCAGTTCCTGAGGTCTGATCAAAAGTATAAACTTGATATTCACAGTCGTGACCTACAATTATTGAGGTTGGATTATTAAAATCATTACTAAGTTCAGTCTGAGAAAACAACTGAGAAGTAATAAAGAATAAGCCTGCGATTAAGAATAGATGCTTTACCATATGCTTTTAGTTTTGAACTAGACGCTTTATTAAAAAAAAAGTTGTCCAGTTATTAAAATATTATAAAAATTTTATCCAAACAGAATTAAGTGGCTTTAAATACATTTCCTGATCATCACCTTCGACTGTGCCATATATTATTTTGTAATTATCAGGAAGTAAACTTTTTATCAATTTTTTCTTTTTAGTTAAATTACTAATCACAAGAATGCTATTATCATCAATAAATCTTGCAAATGCAAGAAGACCAGTTGGCGCATCAAGGAATTTGATATTTGAACCTGCAAATTCCTGATTCACTTTTCTTACATGAATCATCTCCTTAAGATTGTTATAAATCTGTGACTCAAAGCTATCACGGTTTTGAATGTCTCTTTCGAGTTTGCCCCAATCAATTCTACCCCGCACATAATTCCGAGTATCGTTATGACCAGTTATATTTATCTGATATTTATAGTATTCTTCATCATTTGATTTACCAAACTCGTCACCATAGTAAATTACAGGGGCACCTGGTAAACTTAGCATAACTGAAAAAGCTAGTAAAATTTTATCACTGTTATGTTTAAACAATTCGCTTAGTCTAGCCGAAATTCCTTCTCCCATTCTGAAATCCCAGTCTGGCTTATGGCAATAATTTTCATGAATATACTTTCGATCTTGTTCATTAACATAAACTAGTTCAAGACTAAGTTCATCGTGGCATCGCAAAAACGTAAACCATTGGCATGATACTGGTATTGCAGGTGTAATATCGGTATGCAAAACATTTGCAATAGGCAATGAAGATTCCGAAGCAATTGCTTTAAACATTTGCGGCATTAATGGGAAATGATATCCAGCATGACATTCATCGCCATCGCCCATGTATTTTACGACTTCTGATGGAGGCTGACAGGCTTCCGCAAGAATCATTACAGCAGGATTTATATAATCTGTAACTGTTCTAAAAAATTTAATAATAAAATGTGTATTATCAAGATTTTCGCATGATGTACCTTCCTCCTTCCAGAGATATGGAATTGCGTCTGCTCGAAAACCATCAACACCCTTATCAATCCAATAAATAAAATTGCGGCACATATCTAGCAACACATTAGGATTTCTGTAATTTAAATCTGGTTGAAATTCAAAGAACCGATGAAAATAAAACCTATTCTCATCAAACCTCTCCCAATTACTATCACACATGCCTTTAAATAGTAATCTGCATTCAGAATAGCCCCTATCGTTTTCGCTCCAAATATAATAATCGCTATATTTATTCTTCTCTGGTAATGATGAACGTTTAAACCAATCATGTTGATTTGATGTGTGATTTATTGCAATATCAAAGATTACACGAATTCCAGCGCCATGTGCTTTCTCAATAAATCTATCAAATATATCATCTTCATTATTAAGCAAATCAGAACGGATTTTTTTGTAATCAGAAATGTCAAAGCCAGCATCTTTCATAGGTGAATCCAACACAGGCAAAAGCCAAAGGCAATTTACACCTAGATTCTGCAAATATGGAATTTTTTCTATCAGTCCCTCAAAATCTTTGTTAAACAAATCAACATATAATGAATAAACGATAGCATTTTTATACCACATATTGTCCGTTTCAGAAACTGGTTTCATGGACTCTTTCAGTTCCTTAATTTCACTAAGAAAAGCGTCGAGGTGCTTAGTTCCCAAATCTGGGTATAAGATTTTCCACAGTTTTGAAAGTTCATTTCTAATAACGGTCATAAAAATATGGTTTTTTGAAGGGAGTCTTTTTGTAACAATTTTATTTTTTAAAGATACAAAAAATTATATTTGTACAAAAATAATTTTTTTACATAAATCTTTACATGCTGATTAATTAGAAAAAAGAAGCTGTAACCATATTTTTAGATTGTATTATTTAACTAAACACTCAAACGCATGAAAAAAGTAGCTGTTGTTTTATCTGGTTGCGGAGTATATGATGGAAGCGAAATTCACGAAGCAGTATTAAGTTTGTGGGCATTGTCAAAAAACGAGGTAGACTACCAATGTTTTGCCCCCGACAAAGAACATTATCATGTTATAAATCATCTAACAAAAGAAATTTCGCCAGAAAAGAGAAACATTCTTGTTGAGTCTGCCAGAATAGCCAGAGGAAATATTAAACCGTTAACTGAATTAAAAGCTGAAGATTATTCAGGCATTCTGTTCCCCGGCGGATTTGGTGCTGCAAAAAACCTGTCAACTTACGCTATTGATGGCGAGAATTACACAGTTGATAAAGAAGTTGAAAGAATAGTAAAGGAGTTTCATGCTGCTCACAAACCAATAACTGCTCTTTGCATTGCACCAGTTATCCTAGCAAAAGTACTAGGTGGGACAATTACTATTGGCAATGATAATGCTACAGCAAAAGTGTTAAAAGATGTTGGAGCTACACATATTATTAAAGAATACAACGAAGTTGAGGTTGATGAGATAAACATGTTAGTTACGAACCCATGTTATATGCTTGCCGATAGTATATTTAAAGTAAGTCAAGGTGTTGAAGCCGCAGTGGAAGCAATGATTGGACTAATGAATAGAAAACGCTAATTCTGCTTAAATTCAATAATTACAGTTCCTGTTTGAAAACCACTACCAGGGATTGCTTCATATTTCCATTTTCTAACAGCATCTTTTGCTGGTTGAACACAGTCATTGCACGTTGAGCTCACCAATTTGATATCGGTAACATTACCAGATTCATTCACAGTTATTTCGAGAACAACTTTGCCAAATGAATTTTCTTTTGGCGTAGGTTCAACTTTACTGACTTTCCTTTTGCTATTAATTTTTCCAGAGATATTATCAGGGCCGTCATCATTGCCATGACCATTGTTAGGGTTATCATCATCACCATCTCCATAATTACCATCATTCTGAAATGGATTTTTAAACAAATTATTTATCCTATCATTATTAGGATCAGTTACAGTAGTTTTATCTCCCGATGGAACAAACTGTGAATCTTCAAAACTTTGATTCAATATTTTCTCTGAGATACTTACTTCATTATTTGAGCTTTTACCTGATGATTCACCATCATTCTCATTCTCGATTTCGATTAAATCCTTATTGCTAAAATCCAGAATAACCGATTCTTCTTCTGGCAATGGCAGAGGGGTGGTAAATCCGAAAAATACAAGTACAACGAATGTACAAACTAAGAAAACCAATGCTCCAGTTATACCATGAAGATGCTTTTTAATCTCTTTCATAACACTAATTTTAAATTATTACAAAAAATAATGTTTTTAATAAAACGGAGAAGAGATACAAATCGGTATAAAATTCCATAAAAGAGAAAAAGTTTGGAATTCGCAAAAGCATAAAACATCATTCTCCTATTTAGAAGATTTATGAAGATTTGGAATTTTATCCAAGAAAAAATAAATGCATTTATGATTATTCAGGAAAACTTCAGAAACTAGTTCTGTTTAAACTCAATTACGACCTGACCAGTTTGGTATCCAGTACCAGGTTTTGATTCATATTTCCATTGTTTGACAGCATCTTTAGCAAGTTGCACACATTCGTTGCAAGTTGTGCTCACCAAAGTAATATCTGTAACATTTCCCTGTTCGTTTACAGTAATTTTTAGAACTACTCTACCAAACATATTATCCTTACCGACAGGATCAACTCTTTTGGTTAATCCTCTATTCCCTATACCTCCGCCAACACCTCCAGGTCCAGCTCCGCTCCCATCACCACCTGTACCAGTACCGGGGTTGCCACTTCCTGGTCCAGTTCCAGAGTTACCGCTTCCAGTGCCATTTCCAAAAATTCCTCCTCCAAACAAATTATTTAATCTGTCAGCATTAGGATTTGTTTGAGTGTTACTAGTGTTGTTTGTGTTGTTGTTAGGAGTAGTGCTTGATTGCATGGAGGCAGCGTCTTCGAAGTCCTGAGTGTTTACACCTGAGTTAGAAGAGTTTTGAGTCGAGGCATTTTGTTCGTTTGATGTGGTAGGTGAGGAAGCACCAGCATCGATGTTCCCGCCGCCCCCAAAGTCAATCAAGATCGCTTCTTCTTTAGGAAGAGGCAAAGGAGTCGTAAATCCAAGTAACAAAAGTAAAGCAACTACACCTATAGAATAAAGTATAGTACCAATAATCCCGTATATGCTGTACTTTTTTAAAGCCATTACTATTCTGGTTGAGTTGCTAGAATTAACTTGTATTTATTATTTTTTGCAATATTCATTATTTTGACAACCTCTTCCATTGGAACAGATTTATCTACATGAAGAGAAACATATGGATCTTCCTGTCCAGCTACTTCCTTTTTTATAAGTGTTTCAATATCAGTCTCAGCGCAAAATGTAGTTCCGACTGCAAATTTATAAGTACCATCTTGCATATCTTTAATAGAGACTGTAGTAAAAGGCTTTGCCTGTGTTTGATTACTGCTCGATGGAAGTAATAATTTCAATGCATTAGGTGTAATCATTGTGGAGGTGATCATGAAAAAAATCAACAATAGAAATGTTAAGTCTGACATAGATGCCATACTAAAATCTGCACTTATCTTACTTCTGGTCTGAATAGCCATAATTATTATTTTACTGGTTCATTAAGTATATCCATAAACTCTGTAGTTTTGGCTTCAAGAAGCGCTACAAGATTTGTAATTTTGGAAACTAAAATATTATATGCAAAGTATGCCATAATACCAACAACCAAGCCCCCTACTGTTGTCACAAGAGCTTCATATATACCACTAGATAACAATTGAATGTCCAGATTATTCCCAGCATTCGCCATGTCATAAAATGCTTTTACCATACCAGTAACTGTACCAAGAAATCCCAACATTGGAGCACCACCTGCGACAGTTGCAAGTGTTGGCAAACCTTTTTCTAGCTTAGCAACTTCCTGTTTCCCAATATTTTCAACAGCGGTATTAACATCCCCCAATGGTCTGCCAATTCGACTAACACCTTTCTCAATCATTCTGGCCAATGGACTATCTTGCGTTTTGCATAAATCTAATGCTTGGTCAATCTTACCAGAAAAGATATTATTCTTTATGCTGTCCATAAATGATTTTTGCTCCCTTTCCGCTTTTCTAATTGCAATAAAACGGTCAATAAAAATATAAACTGCGATTATTGACAAAACACCCAATACTATCATAATCCAGCCGCCTTTAACCGCAAGATCTAATTGGTTTAAAGTTCTTTCCGTTGCCTCAGGGGTAACTGCTTTCTGTATTGAATCTACTTGTAAAAATAACATATTATAAATGCTTTAATTGATAATGCACGAAATTAGACACAAATTGATTAACAAAACTCTCTAAGTTGATATTTTATCAACAGTTTTTTGTTAAATCAACATCTCACAGACATTTAAACGGAACATCATCATATGATATTGTTAATTAATTGACCCATTTTGTTTATTACTGTAATTTTTAAAGTCCAGTTCTTAAAATTATTAAAGTAATTTTGCACAAAATTTTAAAACCATAATTATGAAATTCTTTATTGATACGGCAAATCTAGATCAAATTCGTGAAGCTCAGGCATTGGGAGTATTAGACGGTGTAACAACAAATCCTTCGCTTATGGCAAAAGAAGGCATCGCTGGAAAAGAAAATATCCTAAACCATTATTTGCAGATTTGTGAGATTGTTGATGGTGATGTTAGTGCCGAAGTAATTAGTACCGATTACGAAGGAATGATAAGAGAAGGTGAAGAACTTGCAGCTTTACATCCTCAGATTGTGGTGAAAGTTCCAATTATTAAAGATGGGATTAAAGCAATTAAGTATTTCTCATCAAAAGGAATAAGAACTAACTGCACACTTGTATTTAGTGTTGGGCAAGCACTTTTAGCAGCAAAAGCTGGTGCTACTTATGTTTCTCCTTTTATTGGCAGGCTAGACGACAACAGCGTTGATGGTGTAGAACTTATTGGACAGATTGTTGAAATGTATAACTATTATGATTTTGACACCCAAGTTCTTGCCGCCTCAATTCGTCACACAATGCATATTATTAAATGTATGGAAATGGGTGCAGATGTTGCAACTTGCCCATTAAGTGCAATTCTTGGATTATTAAAACATCCTTTAACAGATATTGGATTACAACAGTTCTTAGACGACTATAATAAATTAAACAAATAAAATGGGTATACTAATACGTATGCACCCCGACAACCCGTCGGAGCGTCACATACGGCAAGTGGTAGATATATTAAAAGAAGGTGGGGTAATAATTTACCCCACCGATACTGTTTATGGTATTGGTTGTGATATTACTAAGCCAAAAGCTGTAGAAAGGGTAGCTCAATTAAAAGGTATTAAACCCGAAAAAGCAAATTTCTCATTTATTTGTTTCGACCTTAGTCATCTTGCTGATTTTACAAAGCCTCTAGACAATAATATATTTAAAATGATGAAACGCAACCTTCCAGGTCCGTTTACATTTATTCTTGAGGCTAATAATAATGTTCCCAAAATTCTAAAAGCAAATCGCAAGTCAATCGGAATACGAATCCCAGATAATAATATTATTAGAGAAATTGTAAACATCTTGGGTAATCCAATACTTACAACATCGCTAAAAGCTCACGATGAAATAATGGAATACAACACCGACCCTGAGCTAATTTTCGAAGAATATGAAAATCTTGTTGATATAGTAATTGATGGTGGATATGGCGGTGTTGTTGCATCAACAATTATTGATTGCACAGGAGACGAACCTGTAATAGTGAGAATGGGAAATTTCGAACCTGAATTGTAATTTTTTTCAGTATCTCAAATCAATTATTTAACAAAAAGTAGACATATAACTAGTGTAAACACAACAAAACAAAATATTTTTTCAAAAAAAATCAAAAAAGACTTTCACAATAAAAAAAAGATATTACTTTTGCAGTCCCATTTAGAAAAGTTCTTTACGGGAAGGTTCTTAAATTATTGAAAAAACTTACGGGGTGTAGCGCAGTCCGGTTAGCGCATCCCGACTTTTTGTCGGGAGGGTCGCATACAAATCTGAAATGCTAATGTTCTTGAATTATTGAAAAAAACTTACGGGGTGTAGCGCAGTCCGGTTAGCGCACCTGCTTTGGGAGCAGGGGGTCGGGAGTTCGAATCTCTCCACCCCGACACAAATTGCAAGGGTTTCAAAACTTAATGTTTTGAAAC
>CAZOHR010000170.1:0-4042 GCA_964579045.1 uncultured Bacteroidales bacterium
GCCACCATCACCATTACTCTTTTTAATTATTGAGCATGAGGTAAAAACAAGCAGGATAAAACCCAAAAAATATATCTTTTTCAAAATTTTAAACATTTATTTTACTTAAGTTCAATAACATTATAATCACCGATACTCAACGATAATGCTTTACCTGAAATATTTGCATGATTACCAATCATTGAATTCTCGGTAATAACATTGGAGATATTGGTGTCGTTTTGCACAATAGAAGACTTGATAATGCTGTCGGTGATTACTGAATTTTCGCCAATACTAACGAATGGGCCAACAACAGATCCAACAATTTTTACATTGTTGCCAATATAACAAGGTTGAATAATTGTGCTGTCAATAATTTCGGCTGACTTGGAAAGATAAACTGCATCGGGAGAATTTGCCAATACTCTGCTATGTGTATGAACAGTAATTTCTTTGTTACCGCAATCAAGCCATTCGTCAACTTCGCCAGGTAAAAATTTAAGTCCTTTATTCTTCAAATTTTCGAGAGCTGTTGTAAGTTGGTATTCCCCGCTTTTCATTATTTTATTATCAATAATGTTTTGCAGTTCTTTTTTCAAGATCTCCCCTTCTTTAAAATAATATATTCCTATAATAGCAAGATCAGAAACAAATGATTTTGGTTTTTCTTCGAAACCGTTTATAAATCCTGATTTATCGGTAGTAACAACCCCATATGCTTCTGGATTTGCAACTTTCTGTACCCAAATAATACTATCTGTCTCTTTATCAATTTTAAAATCTGCATAAAAGAGCGTGTCCGCAAAAGCCACAACGGTTTTACCATCCAAAGAGTCGGCAGCGCACCAGACTGCATGAGCAGTGCCAAGAGCTTCGAGCTGATAGTAAATTTTTGCTTTAGCACCCACATTATTTGCTATTTCAATAAGTTGTTTTTCAACTTTTTCGCCAAAGTTTCCGATTATGAACCCGATTTCGTCAACAGGCTCTGCACAAACTTTAGATATTCCTTCTACTAGACGCTGAACGATTGATTTACCAGCAAGAACTATAAGTGGTTTAGGGACAGTAAGTGTATGAGGTCTCATACGTGTCCCCATCCCGGCCATCGGAATAATTATCTTCATTCTAAACTATTTAAATTACAATATTATTTACTTTCTTTAAGCACCATATCAATAGTGATAGCGCTGGCAAGAATAGCAATTTTTTGTTCTCTTGGCATATCAAACTGATTGAGCTGCACATTGTATTTATCCGCTGTAGTAAACATCTCCTTTGCAAGACCAGCCCATTTTTTCGAAATAGCCCCGATTTGCTGTCCGTGAGAATTGTTAATCACAAAATTCCAAGCTTTCCAGTCGCCAGTTATTTCAGCAATCTGATTATTGTTGTTGTCAAAAATTTTAAATGTAGGTTTAAAAAATGCAAATTTCTGCTCAACTCTTCCTAATGGCATTCCGCCTCCATCATGAATAACAATTTTAGACATGAAAAATGTCCAACCTCTCATAATTGAAGCCTCGGTTTGGCCAGTAAAATTTTCAATATCAAGATGAAAAGGTAACATCGCTTTATTAAATAACAATCTAAGTAGTTTGTCACTACCAGATAACTTTTGTTTGATGGCACCAATATGCTCCCCTCTGTCATTAAATATTTTATATTCATTTTCAAATTTAAGAAACTGTACTTTCTCATCAATGAAATAACTGTTGGTTTCGAAAAAATTCATAATACTTGGTTTTAAATTATTAATATTTCAATTTACTTTATTGTTTTCATTATTTAACTCCGGTATGCCCGAATCCTCCGGCACCACGGGCTGTCTCGTTTAGTATCTCAACCTGTTGCCATTCGGCCTGTTCGTGTTTTGCTATAACCATCTGACAAATACGTTCGCCATCTTCAACAACAAATTCCTTATCAGATAGGTTCACTAAAATAACACCAATTTCGCCGCGATAATCAGCGTCAATAGTGCCTGGAGTGTTTAAAACTGTGAGTCCGTGTTTAAACGCAAGACCACTTCGTGGACGAATTTGAGCCTCAAAACCTACAGGTAATTCGATAAACAAACCAGTTGGTATCAAACGCCGTTCCAATGATTTTAGTATAACCGGTTCGTCGAGGTTTGCGCGTAAATCCATTCCTGCAGAGTATTCGGTACTATATGCCGGCAAATTATGCTTTGATTTATTTACTATTTTTACTTTCATTTTTCAAAATATTTTGCTTCTTAAAAAACCTACAATATTAGCATTTTTATGGGAATTGAGGAAACTTTTTTTTGTTATGGTTTCAGACAATATTTCTTCTTGCTATGCAAGTCACAATAATTCTTGCAGTTCACAACACAAAAAGCCCTCCTACCAAATAATGGAAAGAGGGCCCCTAAAACAAACCTGATACTATTGAACTGTAGTGATTCTTCCAGATTGAATGTTGTTATTCGAGTCTGAAAGTTTATAGAAATATATTCCCGAAGGTAGATTTTGCAAATCAATTGTTTGTGATTTTTGAATTATATCTGTGAAAATTATCTCCTGACCAATATTATTGAATATTCTCATTTTGTAAATATTACTCTCCGAAGCATCTGTTATATCAATGTTTATGAAATCCTTGAATGGATTTGGGTAGATACTGATCACAGAAGTTAAATTTTCTTCAAGTTCAATATTTGTTGTATGACAATTTGGAGAAATCTCCGCATTAGAAATAATTGCTGAAGTACCTATTGCTCCCACTCCAGTTAATGCCCTACCATTAATAGTTGCACCAGTGTACAAGCTAAACGCTCCCTGCGCTATTACTGTTCCATTAAACACAGAATATTCGGTTACATCAACAGCTCCGTTAACCAACCAATATACATTTTGCGGTAAAGCTTCATTTACTAGTACAACTTGGAAATTTGTAATTGTATTTAATGCCCCGTAAATCTTAATAATAAAAACTGCGTCAGCATTTCCCTGTGCGTCAAGAAAAAGAGTGTCTGTTAATGTTGTAGCAGCATTTAAAATATAAGTATGAGGGGTAAGAACAAGTTGTCCACCGAATTGAGCCGGATAAATAAGTTCGATATCATAAGGAAGATTATTTATGTAATTGTATGCAAGTAATAAATCTGCTGCGGCTTGAGCTGTTGAAGCATCTGGATTTTCGTGAATAATTCCAGTTACTAAAAGTGGATCGTAGCCTATAGTAATTCCTACATTAGCTCCGACATCTCCAATAACACTTGTAATACCTACATTTACTACTGGTCCGTCAGAAGCAAAGATTCCGTAACAGGTAGCTTCACCAAAACTAGGAGCGATTGGACCTGTTAGAAAAGGACTTCCGCAACCTATTGGTGTAAATAATAGCACTCCATCTGTATTTATAGCACCTGTTGTTGAAAAGACTCTGCCTTCAACTTCGCAACCGGTGTTTATATTAATTCCCGAATTATCGGCAATTAAAGTACCCTTCATTTTGGTATTCGAGGCCATTTCGACAAGACCTTCAGAAACCCAGAAAACATTACATGCCTTAGCATCATTTATTAAACTAATTGATGAATTTGCACTTGTTGAAAAAGAACCATCAATATGAAAAATAAAAATTGCATTGGCATCATTTTCGCCATCGAGAATTAGTTCATTATCTAGTGTTGCAGCTGCATCGATATAATGTACGCCTGCTGTCAAGATCTGACCGTTACCCAGTAATGGTGCTGGAAAAAAACCAGCTGTAGAGCCTACAATTTCATTATATACAAGCAATAAATCGGAGGAACACAATATGCTTGCAGCATCTCCGTCATGCATCACACCATTCACATTACCAAAACCTGTACTTGAACCGTTATTTGTTCCCACATTTCCTGTAATGTGAGAAATTCCTGTGTTAGTTACAGCCCCATCACTTGAGAACATCACAAAACTACTTGCAGAACCTAAATTAGGAGCCTGCGCAAAAGAAACAACTGACATCAAAAGCAGACTTGTTGCAAAAAAAGTACTTAATAAAATTTTTTTCAAACCGCCAAGTCCCTTCTTTGTAATAAATTATG
>CAZOHR010000170.1:4052-7740 GCA_964579045.1 uncultured Bacteroidales bacterium
TAAAATTTTTTTCATATCAATAAGATTTATATTGTTTTAACTTAACAAAGGTATTGTGGTAGAAGCCAATGGTGTTACATAAATATCTTTTTAAGTTACATAATTAGTATAAATACAAAACCTTTAGCTCAAAGAAGCTAAAGATTCTGTATCTATACTCAACCCAGAATTATTTTAACCCAGATTATTTTAAATTCAAGAATTATAGTATTTCCCTACATCGTAACAGTACCGTTTCTTGCAAGAGCTTTTCCATCAAGGGTAGCACCATTATAGTAGGTTATTTTCCTTTCCTTAATTCCAATATTTGAACCCTATTTTGTCCATCAGTTGAAGTTAAATACTGGTAATCTTTCTGATTTTCTACCTGTATCCATGTTTTCGAAAACTCAGAACCGTCGCTTACAATAGTTATAAAATTATCGGTGATAGTCCATGTAAATGGAGAATTGTCTGTTTTTGTTAAATCAAACACCGTGTAACTAACCTCTTTTTCACCAGTTCCGTTTCTGTCAAAACTAATAGTTCCAACATTACTAAGAATTACTACTTGCTGGTCAGGAACCGTACTTTCGTACTTTTGTATTGACCACGTTCCAACTATGCCCTGCGAGCATGACATAAATAATGCAGTTACCATAACTGCTGCTAATACTAATTTTACTTTTTTCATTTTTGTTAATTTTAAATTGTTATTTTTTTAGGCTAAGGCTAAGGGGGATTAGTTAGGGCTTTAGATTCTGCGGTTTTGTTGTTCAACGGTTCAACAGTTCAACAGTTCAACAGTTCATAGTTTCGTCACTTCAGCGGTCTTCCAGCCTTTCTTGCCCGTCTTCCGTCTTCGGTCACCTAGCCTTCTCCAACCTCCCAATTTCTATTTTTTGTCCCCCGCGGCGAATTGTTATTTGTTATTTCATAACTTATATCCTACTCCAAGTTGTATCCAAAGGTTTTTATACCTTGGTGTAATTAAATTGTCGTCTCCTGTGTTATCCTGTAAGTCAAATCCGAATCGGCCTGTGATAACAATATTTGATATGTTTATATCGGCGCCAGTTACGAATCCAAGAATATTCCTTCTGTCAATTTCTTTATCAAATTCTGCCTGTTGAGCGACACTATTTACCCCAAATTCAAATTTATTTTTTTCAGATATCAAATATGAGTATTGTGGACCGATTACGAATGTCAAAAACTCTATTGGTTTAAACTGAACCAGCACTGGAATGTCTATAAAAGTTGTAGTTCTTTTAATTGTATATCCATTGCCCAACAATGTTCCTGAACCAAAAAATCCCTTCTGTGAAATACTGATCTCAGGTTGAAAACCGAGATATTTACTGATTGGAATACAACCAAAAAATCCAATCATAACTCCAGTTTTTGAGTTAGAAACAAAATCCTGACCGTGAGTAGCATAAATGTCGGAACTATTAATCCCAGCTTTTCCACCAAAACCAAAATCTTCACGTTTGTCTGTATCTGATTTTTGAGCATTTATGGTTGAACTTAACAACAATATCGCTGCTAAAAAAACTGCATATTTATTTTTCATTTTTATAATTTAAAGTTTATTTTCTGTGCTTGCTTACTTCGTGCTTTTTTCCTGGATTTTCTTTATTGTCATTTCCGCGACCTGTGTTTTCGTGATTGCTATCATTTCGGTGTCCATAGTTGCTATTATTGTTCTCATGATGAACATTTTCAGTATGTTTAGGATTTCTTGGATTTTTATACCAGCCCCAATGATGCCCGTTGTCGTGTCCCTTTCTTTCGTCAACTAAAACAATGCATGATGACATTCCAAAAAACAATCCTGTAATCATCACTAAAATCGCAATTCTCATAAATTTTTTCATATATTTGCCTCTATGAAATGTAAAGTATGCGATAAGGAATTTGAAGGTCGTCAGGGTAAAATCTTCTGCTCGATAGATTGCAAAAATGACTATCATGTAACTTTAAGAAAAGTCACTAAAAACGCGGCCTATCCACTTGACAACATCCTTCACCGAAACAGATCCATTTTATTAGAAATCATGGGTCCCAAACTTCTAAAGAAGATTGTTCCTAAAGCGGAATTGGTGAAGAAAAAATTTCAATTTAATTATCTCACACACTTCAACACAAACAGTCAAGGGAAAATGTACCATCATGTTTATGATTTCGCATGGATGGAGTTTTCAGATGATGAGATTATGATTGTTAGGCGAAAGAAACAATGGATGGTAGAGAATGAAAAGGACAAGTAAATTTAGGTTTTACTAGCAATTTCCAGATTTTTTACGATTCAAAATAAAATGTCTTATTAAACAAGTTTCCTTGCAATACAAAATATTAGCTAGCATTCATTATTTGCTAATTCAGCAAAAAAGAATCTTAATTTTGAAAAACCAGAAAACTAAATAACGAATTACTTAACTATCAGTTTTTGAACTACAGCTTCCCTTTGGTATTGGCAATGCAAAAGATATGTGCCGGAATTAAATTTTGTTAAATCTATTTCAGTTATTTCTCCTGATGTTTTACTTAAATAAACAAGGCGTCCATAAATATCAAACAAGTTTATATAATTGCAATCAGAGCCATGAACAATCGTTACTATACTATATGCGGGATTTGGATATATTTTAACTGCCCGTACATTCTGAACGTCATCAATGTCTGAGGTTGTGATACTAACTAAATTTGACATTTCTGAATCACAACCGAGTAATGACACTATCACATAATACTCGCCATCTGAAATTGCTATGTAATCTTGGTTTGTTGCACTAGGAATAATCTCGCCCTGATAATACCATTGATTTCCATTAACTGCATCAGAATGTAAAACATTTCCGTTCTGACTGATAGAAGGGGTTTCTGGTACTGGGTTTACTGTAACCATAAGAGATGAAACTACTCCATTCCCACAGGAATTATTACCTTTAACAGTAATATTTCCTGATGATGATGCCAATCCAAAATCAACTAAAATACTGTTTGTAGAACTCGAACCACTTGCACCCGAAGGCAATGTCCAAATATATGTATTCGCGTTATTAATTTCTGGAACAGAATAGCTTACAGAAGTTTGACCTTGACAAACACTTGTAGTACCCGATATAATACCAGCATTTGCAGGCAAGGGATTTACAGTTACAGCAAAACTTGAAATTTGACCAAATCCACAAGTATTGCTACCTTTTACAGTAATATTTCCCGAAACTGCTGAGGTTCCGTAATTCACAGTTATGCTAGCTGTTGTGCTCGAGCCTGTTGCTCCAGAAGGTAAGGTCCATACATAAGAAGTAGCATTGGCAATTGTAGGCACACTATAAACAACAGAACTCTGGCCTTGGCATACTGGAGTTGTTCCCGAAATAGTTCCTGCTGCTGATGGCAAAGGATTTACAACAACCTGTTTAACATTACTGTAAACATTAGAATAACCTACTAATGAGACCTCTGCGCGATAGTATGTTGTAACTGATAAGGCTGGTGTTGTGTATGTTGATGTGGTAGCCCCAGTACCGCCAGTGACATTTGCCCAACCTGTGGTTCCGTTTGCGGATTGTTGCCACTGAATATTTCCTGCCGATCCAGTGAGAGTAAGAATCGAAGTACTGCCACTACAAACCGGAGATGTTCCTGCAGCAGTTCCTGCAACGGGAGTTGTTACATAGTACAAATCACTTTCCCATAG
>CAZOHR010000171.1:0-7734 GCA_964579045.1 uncultured Bacteroidales bacterium
TTTTGAAAAGCTGAAAATAAATATTTACATTTGGGGAGAAATTGTGTTTTTATAAATGAGTTGGCAACAAGGCGTAAAGTCTACCGAATACGAAATTTCTATTGCGGAAAATAGAGAACTACAAGTAAAACTAATTTAATGAAAAAAGATGAAGTGTAAGTATTATTTAATAGCCTTAGTTTTGATAATGATTTTATCTTGTACACAGAAATCTATAATCCCAATCTCTAATACACTGGAAATAGGATTAGGAAAAGAATATCTAGATTATGTAGAATTGTTAAACAAGGCGGCTGAAAAAGACACCTCTGCATTGCGACAATTTATATCTATTGATTATTTATATAACGGAGCTGGTTACGATCACGGATGGGTTTTATTGGAGTTAATGAAAATTATTGGTGATAAAGATTTTACAAAAGCTATTAAAAGCCTTAATAAAAAACAATTTAATATTTTATTCGAGTATATTGAAGCTGGATTAGACTGTCATACTGAAAAAAAACAATTATTTAACCAATATCCTCAAACTTTTAAAACATTAGGAATTATAAAAACACTGTAGTTTTATAAATAGTGTTTTAAGAGTATTAAAAGGCCCAGTCGGTAATATGCGAAAAGCACAAATCATTTAAATATGCACCACAATAGAAACAAAATGAAAATCTTGACTTTTATAGTTTTAGTAGTATTTCTGTATTCCTTAACACCGATCTTTATGCTTCGTTTATTAGATACTCAAGTAAGTATAAAGTATGAAGTTTTTGAACCAACAGAATCCGAGTACTATACAACATTGAAGACCAAAGAAGAGAAAGAAGGCTATGTTAACAATGTAGAAAAGCACAATGCAAATCTTTACCGAAAAGCAATAATATACAAAACTTTAATCACTGTTACGTTCCTGTCAGCAACAGTCGTTATTCTCTTCAGAAAAAGAATTATAAAAAATTAACATTCTTGAAATATAAATAATCAAAAAACGCCCAGCCGCTTACAGCACCTATATGTAATGCAGCAATCGTTGGAACTTGGAAGGGCATCTCTCCTACTTAAACCTAAAATTATTCTGAAAACCTAAAAATAAATATTTATATTTGGGGAGGAATTGTGTTTTTATAAATGAGTTTGCAACAATGCATACAAGAGCATCAGCTTATTATTATACCTTTTTAAACTGTAAATATGAATTCAGAAAAACTTTTTTTACTAATGATGATTGTAGCTTTGGTAAGCTTTTTAGGATGCAAAAAAGAAGAATTGCCAGAAGAATTTTTAGAGGAATTACCAGAAATATCGACATGCAAAATTGAGTGCTATACAAGTAATAGTGCTGTCTGTAAAATAAGAATACTAAACAATATAAGTCCCGACAATTTAACTGGAGGAGTAGTTTGGGCCAAGCATGATAACCCTACTCATGACAACGCCATTTGGGGTTATAGTACAAATAGATTCTGGCGATGTCCTTATCTTTGTGTCGACACTTATGTTAATAATCTTGAACCTAACACAGTGTATTATATAAGATCTTTTGCAACAAATAATATTGGAACAGCTTATGGTAACACACTTAGTTTTACAACAAGAGAAGCAGGTATTGGAGATAGTGAGGTTGAATATGGTGAGTTTATAGATTCAAGAGATGGAAATACTTATTCGACTGTACAGATAGGTTCACAAGTCTGGATGGCAGAAAATTTAAAGTATTTGCCAAGGGTTTCAGCAAGTTCTTCTTTGTCTAGATCAGAACCGCATTATTATGTTTATGGTTACGATGGTGTAAATATTGCAGAAGCAATCGAAACTAATAATTATAAAACCTATGGAGTTTTATATAATTGGCCTGCAGCTATGAAACTTCAGAGTAGTAGTGAATCAAATCCAAGTGGAGTACAAGGAATCTGTCCTAGTGGGTGGCACATGCCTAGTGAAAACGAATGGGATGAATTAGAAAATTATCTTGCCAATAATGGTTTCAATTATGATGGTTCATTTGGTGGAGTACCAAATAAAGTTGCAAAATCAATGGCATCAAATGAATTATGGGATGAACACTACACTTTTGGAAATGTTGGTGCAGACTCTTCATGGAATAATTTAAGTGGGTTTTCTGCATTACCGGGCGGTAAAAGATCAGAATATAGCAATCGCACCTTTGACCATATCGGAAGTAATGGAAATTGGTGGACTGCATCAGAAGAAGTTGGTGTACATCTTTGGTTTGATAATTCAGTGATATATAGTCGCGCTGATGTATTTGGAGAGATGGGATATTCAGTGCGTTGTGTACAAGATTAATCTTAAATAACCACTAGAAATCAATTGTAATTCAAAATATACTCAAGTCAAAAATGCACAGTTGCTAACAGCACTTATATGTAATGCGGCAATCGTGGGAACTTGGAAGGGCATCTCTCCTACTAAAACCAACAATTTATTTTGAAAAGCTTAAAATAAATATTTACATTTGGGGGGAATTGTGTTTTTATAAATGAGTTAGCACCAAGCTGAAAATCGTATCAATTAACAATATTACTAATGACTGATATTTTTAATACATTTTATGGAAAAGCATACAGGTTTATCCCAATTCAATACTTTATCCAAGCAATTGAAAAAGCTTCCTTAAGATTTTCCAGAATAGACACTTTTAATGACCCTTTAGATTCAAGTCCATACTTATCTTTTGAAAAATGGTGGGAAAAATATCAAGGAGACTTTAAAACAATTCATGATTTAAAAAATAGATGTTTCAAAAGATTTACAGAAAACTATTATGCCTATTGTTTATGCAAAGAATATGATACTCCTGATTCATATTTAATGTGGGCACATTATGGTCAAAGTCATACACAAATGTGTTTTGAAATCGATTTTGGTAAATATAAAATCGTTGGCGGTCCTTCAAATATCACTTATGAAAATGATATTGCTAAAGTACGAGATTCTCTTATCAATTCACATCCAAATGTTAGAGGATTATTCCTAGCAACAACAAAATTAAACCAATGGAAATATGAAAAGGAAGTTCGGTTAATTATAGATACAAAAATTTCAAAAAACAGTCCTTTTATCACTCTTGAACAAGATCATAGGCATCTTAACTTCCAATTTAATCCCTCAGTTATTTCTAAGGTTATTTTTGGTATAAATGCAAATCCAAAGGAAGAATTTAAAGTTATTGCTTTAATGAAAAGTATAGGATTAAATCCAATATTTGAAAAAATGGTTATTGATCCAGTAATATTGCAATTGAAATCAATAAAATATTATCAATTTATGAATAAAAAATCCTAAAAACAGCCAGTAGCTAACAACACCGTTTCCACCTCGAAAACACCATCTTTCTCGGTCTCAATGATCATGGTATTCAATTTTATCTATGCGTTAAAATACAAATTCGGGGTAAAAAAAAAGGTTGACGGTTGAAAATACAATTTTATTACATGATACTGTAGGTCAAATTCAAGGTTCCTGAGACCTACTCTCCACGATAAAATTGGGTGTGAAAACCGTTAATTTCTGTAAAACTTTGCTTTTCGATTTCATAATCTAAACTTAATGAAAATGCATAAAGGAATATTGACAAAAATAATAATTAATCTCAATATGATTATATAGTAAAATTCAAGCTCTAAACTCATACTCTTTTTAATCAAACTTTTTATCTTTGTCAAAATCAAACTTTAGAGCGTGAAAAAAGGTCATTTGAAAATAAAAAATAAAGATATTTACTACGAATGCATAAATGATTCTTTATTTGAAAAATCTAACTCTGTTCTTGTATTTCTGCACGAAGGCTTGGGCTCGGTTTCGCAATGGAAAGACTTTCCCGAATCACTCTCACAAAAACTTAAAATGCCAGCTCTGATGTACGACCGCTATGGTTATGGGCAATCGGAACAACTTGCCGATGAGCGTCAGCACAACTTTCTCGAAATCGAAGCCTCCGAATGGCTGCCACAAGTAATTAACAAACTTATACCCAAAGACAAAAAGATTATTCTTGTTGGTCACAGCGATGGTGCAACAATTGCCTTACTCTATGCTTCATTTTTCCCAGAGCGGGTTTTAGCAGTTGTTTCCGAAGCGCATCACCTTTTCCTTGATGAAATAAGTATATCTGGACTAAAATCAGCATTTAATGCTTATCATAATGGAAATCTATATTCCAAACTCGAAAAATATCACGGAAGCAAAACAGGCTCAATGTTTAATTCATGGATTAATTTTTGGCTCGATGACAAAAATGCTAATTGGAATATCGAACATCATCTTAAAAATATTGCTTGTCCAGTGCTTGCAATTCAAGGCACCGAAGATAATTATGGTACAGCTCGTCAACTTTACTCTGTAAAAGAGAATTCAACGGCCGAAACCCAAATCATGCTAATAGAAAACTGCGGACACATTCCTCATCACGAAGCTCGCGTAATTGTGGAAAAAGAAATTATAAAATTTCTTTCAAAAATATGATTTTTTATGACAATTATCATATCTTTGATTTCCTAAAACAAACAATACAAACATAAAACTGACTTACTATGAATTTTGAATTTACAGAAGAGCAATTAATGATAAAGCAAGCTGCGAAAGATTTTGCAGTTAGAGAATTATTACCCGATGTAATTGAAAGAGATGCAAAAGCAATGTTTCCGGCTCGTCAAATGAAGATGCTTGCCGAACTTGGTTTCTTTGGCATGATGGTAGATCCAAAATATGACGGTGGTGGTATGGATTCGACTTCTTATGTGCTAGCACTCGAAGAGTTTGCAAAAATTGATGCTTCGGCAGCAGTAATACTAGCAGTTCACAATTCTCTTGCTTGCTATGGAATTGAACATTACGGTAACGAAGATCAGAAACGAAGATTCCTTCCCGAATTAGCTAGAGGCGAGAAGATTGGCGCATTTCTTTTGTCGGAGCCCGAAGCCGGTTCAGATGCTACATCGCAAAAAACTATAGCTGAGGATAAAGGCGATTATTATCTAATAAATGGAACAAAAAATTGGATTACAAGCGCCGACAATGCTGGAACTTATCTTGTAATTGCCCAAACATATCCAGACAAAAAGCACAAAGGTATCAATGCATTTATCGTAGATCGCCACACTCCTGGAATAAGTCTCGGCCCACACGAAGATAAAATGGGTATGAGAAGTTCCGACACTCATTCAGTAATGTTTACAGATGTTAAAGTTCCAAAAGAAAATAGAATTGGAGAAGATGGATTTGGATTTTCCTTCGCAATGAAGCTGCTCGATGGCGGTAGAATTGGCATCGCGGCACAAGCTATTGGTATCGCTGGTGGAGCATTCGACCTTGCAGTTAAATATTCCAAAGAAAGAAAAACTTTCGGCACCGAAATATGCAACCATCAAGCTATAGCCTTCAAACTTGCTGATATGGCTGTAAAACTCGAAAACGGACGAAACTTGATTTTAAAATGTGCTTGGCTCAAAGATCAAGGCAAATCTTACAGTCTCGAATCTGCAATGGCAAAACAATATTGCGCTGATTCTGCAATGGAAATAACAACCGAAGCAGTGCAAATTCATGGCGGTTATGGATATGTTAAAGAGTATCATGTCGAACGATTGATGCGTGAGGCAAAGGTCACACAGATTTATGAAGGAACTTCAGAAATCCAAAAAATCGTAATTTCGCGAACCATTTTAAAAGATTAGAAGTATATTTGCGGCCTAAAAATTTGAAAAATAATTAAATAAATATTAATATAAATTAAAATTGAATTATGAAAATACTGGTATGCATGGGTAATGTCCCCGACACTACTACAAAAATCAGATTTGATGCAGGAATGAAGAATCTTGACACCAATGGTGTTCAATGGGTTATTAATCCATGGGACGAGTTAGCATTAACAAAAGCATTGGAAATCAAAGAACAATCAAATGGTAAAATCGAGAAAGTTTCGGTTATTAATATTGGCAAAGCTGATACCGAACCAACAATAAGAAAAGCTCTTGCTATTGGTGCTGATGATGCTTACAGAGTTGATGCTGATGCTAGTGATGCTTATTTTATTGCTGCACAGATCTCGGAGGTAGCTAAAGCGCAGGGCTTCGACATCATTTTTGCAGGTATAGAATCAAGCGATTTCAATGGCGCTGCAGTCGGAAGCATGGTTGCCGAATTTATGGACATAGCATCTGTTTCATCTGTATCATCTTTTGAATTTAATGATGGAAATATTATCCTTAAAAGAGAAATTGATGGTGGCAAAGAAACAATCAGCGTAAATGCTCCATTCGTTGCGATAGTTCAGAAAGGTATTTGCATTAACCCACGTATTCCTGCAATGAGAGGAATTATGATGGCAAGAACAAAAACTATAAATGTTTCGGCACCTGTTGAAGTTGAGTCTCTTGTTGAAGCAGTAAGTTTTGAAGTTCCAGCTCCTAAAGCTTCATGCAAGATGGTTGATGCTGAGGATACAGATAAACTTATAGATTTATTGCATGGCGAAGCTAAAGTAATTTAAGCTTAGTGAAATTCACAATTTTTTAAATTTAAAAATTAAGATTATGTCAATTATAGTTTTTTCAGAAAATAGAAATGGTAAAATAAAAAAGCAAAGTCTTGAGGCAGTTGCTTACGCAGCCAATATTTCTAAAAACATATCCAAGCCAGTAGTTGCAATATCAATCGGAAGCTTGTCAGCTGACGAATTATCTGTTTTGGCAAAATATGGAGCAAGCAAAATTGTGTCTGTATCAAACCCAAACTGGCAAAACCACGACAGTCAAGCAGTAACCAAGTTGATATGCGAAATTGTTGCTAAAGAAGGTGGCGAGCAAGTATTATTCAGCCATTCAAATATCGGTAAGGCACTAGCTCCACGTGTTGCTGTTAACATGAAAGCTGGTTTAGCTTCTGGTGTGGTTGCTCTTCCAAGATCATATTCACCAATGGTATTAAAAAGAAAAACATACAATGGTGAAGCATTTCAACTTTTAAGTATAAAATCGGCAAAATGTGTATTAACAATAAATCCAAATTCATGCGACCTCGTTGAAACACCTCAGGCTGTTAGTATTGAAGAATATTCTCCAGCAACTTCAGCAGATTTCAAAACCAAAGTTGATAATGTTGACCTAATCACTGGTAAGATTCTACTCAGCGAAGCTTCAATAGTTGTATCTGGTGGTCGCGGGCTAAAATCAGGTGATAACTGGAAACCAATCGAGGAATTAGCTGCTGTTCTTGGCGCTGGTCTCGCTTGCTCACGTCCAGTTTCCGACGAAGGTTGGAGAAATCATGAAGAACATGTTGGTCAAACAGGTAAAATTATTGCTCCAGATTTATACATTGCAGTTGGTATTAGCGGTGCTATCCAACATATCGGTGGTGTTTCTGGTTCAAAATTTATTGTTGCTATCGACAAAGATAAGGACGCTCCTATCTTCAAATATGCTGATTATGGAATAATCGGTGATGCATTTGAAGTACTCCCAAGAATGATAGAATCTGTTAAGAAGTTTAAGGCATCTTAAATTTTATTTGTAACTATTTAGTTTTAGGGAAAATTGGTTTCGCCGCAGCAGATGTATTCAGTTATTGGTAAGCGGTAAGTGGTAAGCGGTAAATAGTAAGTGATCGCCACTGACCACCGACCACCGACCACCGTCTACCAGCTCCCAATACTTCAAACGTAATACCTAAATAATTACTTCTTTCAAGAATATTTTAACTAAAACGCCTGTTTCT
>CAZOHR010000172.1:0-7728 GCA_964579045.1 uncultured Bacteroidales bacterium
CAACAGGAGCAACTGGAGTTCATCAGGCAGTAACAATCTGGGAACAATTAACTGGGAAAGCAGAAAAAAATCAAATCGAAATCCCAAAAGACAGACCTTATGGTTTAACTGTGAATATGGGCGGCGACGACAAAACTTTGGTTTCGATAGTTTATAAACAAATAAAATAAAGAAACCAAATGGCAAATTTTTGAAGAGTTGAGATTGTGGAGTTTAAATTTAAGCTTACAATCCCAACTCTTCAGGTTTGTCTTTTACAAACATATCATTGCTCAATATCGGAATAAAACACATTTTTATAATCAAACACATGAATTAAGTCTTGGGGCATACCTACGCCACTACTTCCAGAACCCCAATTTGAATTACTAGCGTTTTTTAACTCGCAATATTCGGAACTTATCAATTGTTATAAATCAAAAATATACGAATACTTTAGTCAACAAATGTGAGCGAAATCTTGCTAACAATTTATTAATCAAGTAATTAAGTAGCATATTGTCGTAACAATTGCTTATTTTGTATCACAATCAACAAAACATCATAAAAACAAAATTATGACGCTAAATATTATTTAATTGATAATATTTAGTGTTATAATGCACTATTAGTATATTTATGCTTTTTTGTCTAAAAAAACACAATTTAACACTCTGAGCACATACTATTTTTTAATAAATTTGCTTATAAGTGTTCCAATCACTAAAACCAACTTTGCGAAATGAGTATTTTAAGGATTCTATATAAACCTATTAATGTTTTATGTAGTATATACTTTTTCAATCAACGCTTCATTTTTACAATAACCAAAACCATGATTTTATGATTAAAGACAGACCAAACAAATTTGTTGACACCATTTATGAGTGTTGCGACACAGGAGTAAGAAAAGAAGTTTTTCATGTTATTTATGAGGATTACGAATTAGACGGCCGCACAGTGATAGTAGATGGCAAAAAGGCTGTTAATTTCGGTTCTTGTGGCTATCTCGGATTAGAGCTTGATAAAAGACTAAAGCAAGGTGCAATAGATGCCACCAACAGGTACGGCACGCAGTATTCTTCCTCAAGAGCCTATTCGGCTTGTCCTCTTTACCGAGAGGCAGAAGACTTATTAAGTAAAATATTTGATAACAATCCAGCTGTACTTGCAGCAACAACAACATTAACACATATTGGTGTTCTACCAGTATTGCTTCAAGAAACAGATTTAATTATTCTTGACCAGAAAGTTCATGGTAGTATCCAGATGGCAACTCAACTGCTAAAAGCTAGAGGCGCCAAGGTAGACATGATTCGTCACAACAATATGCAGATGTTGGAAGAGAAAATACGGGAAAACCCAAACAAGTACGACCAAATCTGGTATATGGCAGACGGAGTTTACTCAATGTTTGGTGATTTTGCTCCAATAAAAGATTTGATTTATCTGCTAGATAAATATGAAAACTTTTACCTTTATGTTGACGATGCCCACGGAATGAGTTGGACAGGCAAACATGGTAGAGGTTTTATTATGGGAGATGGTCCATTACACCCAAAAATTGTACTTACCACTTCGTTAGCTAAAGGATTTGGTGTTGGTGGTGGAGTTTTTGTAATGTCCAATGAAGAAATGAAAAGGAAAATTATCACCTGTGGAACGTCCTATACATTTTCTGGTCCAATACAACCACCTTTGCTGGGCGCGATAATTGAGTCAGCAAAGATTCATCTTACAGATGAGTTAACCGAGAAACAGATTATGCTAAAGCAAAAACTGGAATTCACCCATAAAATCAGTAAAGAGTTGGATCTCCCCGAAGTACAAGCTTCTGGTTCTCCGATATTCTATTATGCCTTAGGCCATCCAAGAGTTGGATACAGCATGATTAAGAAACTACTAAATGAAGGCTTTTACACCAATATTGGAATTTTCCCTACAGTTCCAGTAAATTGTACTGGATTGAGAATCCCAGTGACTCTTAATCAAACAAATGAAGATATTAAAAATGTGTTGGAAGCATTTGCCTATCATTTTCCGAAAGTTTTGAAAGAAGAAAACTCAAGTATCGAGCAACTAAGCAGAAGCTTTAAAGAAGACTTTACCGAAACACAAAAGCGCTATTTCGAAGTAAGTAATTTATCCGAAAACAATACCTCTTTAAGAATACAGCACGAAACAAAGATTGAAAATATAGATAAAAACCTATGGAATAAACTATTAGGCGACAACGGAAGTTTTGATTGGGAAGGCTGTAAGTTTATTGAAGAAACTTTTACAGGAAATGTCGAGCCAGAAAACAATTGGGAAATGAATTATATAATAATTACAGATAATGATAAAAAACCTGTCTTAGCAACATTCTTCTCTGTCGCAATTTCAAAAGATGATATGGTCTCTTCAGAAGCAGTATCAGAACAAGTAGAACAACAACGAAGAAACGATAAATATTATCTCACCTCAAAGGTTGTCTCATTGGGATCTCTAATAACAGAAGGAAATCACATGTTTCTTGACAGGAATAACAAATTATGGAAAAAAGCTGTATTGGAATTAGTGAAAAAAATGTCGGATGTTAAACATAAATCTGGAGCATCGGCAATTCAGCTTAGAGATTTCGACACAAACGACCAAGAGATAAAGGAGTTCTTGATAAACGAAGGTTTTATCAGATTTGATCTACCAGATTCTCATTTGGTAAAAAACAATACTTGGAAAAATGAAGACGATTTTATCGAAAATCAGTCAAAAAAATCGAGATATCACATCAGAAAAGATATGGTTAAACTGGAGAACTTGTTTGAGATTACGACCGAATTAGTTTCAAATGAGTCTGAAATATCTGAAATTTATAATTTATATCTCAACATAAAAAGAAAAAGTTTTAAGATTAACACTTTTGATTTACCTTTGAAAATGTTTACAAATGCTTTTAAACATAGCAGTTGGGAACTAATAAAACTAACAATCAAAGACAAAAAGGAACTTTGTTGTTTCGTTCTTTGCTATAAATCTCAATCAAATAATTATAGCCCAATAATAATTGGTCTTGATTACAAGTTTAATGAAGAGTATAATTGCTACAGGCAAGGATTATTTCAGATTATTAAACAGGCAATTAAAAACAAGTCTGAAAAGATATATCTTGGGATGGATGCCAGTATTGAGAAACAGAAGCTTGGTGCAGAAGTTTGTCCAAAGTCTATTTACATTCAGGCAGACGACAATTATAGTTTAGAATCTATATCAATTTTAAAACAAAAAAACTAAATAAATATGGAAAACACTTTTGAAAACGAATACGTAATCTTTACCAAGAAAAACGATTTTCTGTATGTGGTTTATAAGCCTGCTACCGAAATATCTCTTGAGGCTGCAATTAAAGTGGCCGAGGATAGGATTGCATTTTCCGAAAACATCCCTCAATACATAATTGCCGATGTTTCAAATATTAAATCTAGCTCCAAAGAAGCTCGCGAATATTTATCACAGAAGGATGGAGGAATGAAAGATATTATTGCAGGAGCATTTGTTTCCAATAAAGTGTATTCATATTTTATCCTAAATTTATTCCTAAAGATTGTTAATCCAGATGTGCCGGCAAAGTTTTTCTCTAATTTCGAGGATGCCGAAATCTGGATTAGCAATCTTCGTTCATCCGATTTGAGTAAATTACAACAAACTTAATACTTTTTAGATGGAATCAGAAAATCGCAATATGTCTTCAGAACTGACTTCTGAACTTGAATTATCACTTAAGTCGATTTCGACAGCCCTAACAAAAGGCGATTACTCGAAACGAATGAATATAAACACAAAAGATGGCACGATAATTCGCCTGCAGAGTGATTTAAACCAGATATTAGAACTTGTCCAGCTAAATCTTGACATGTCATTAATGGGTGATGACTCAATAATCAACAAATTTATTGATATCTTCAGTGCTTTCGCGAACAGAGACTTTACAAAAAAATTAGAAATTTGTGAAGAAGGGACAATCCTGGATGCTATTGGCGCAGGTATAAATATGCTTGGGCAAGAACTGGAATATTCAACAGTTTCGAAAAACGAATTAAAAGCAGAAAGAAACAGATTGTATCAAACTCAGGAGATAGCAAAATTATGTGATTGGGAGTTTTATCATATTGAGAAGAAATTTATCTGCTCAGCAACTTTCTATAGTATCCTCGAAATAGTACCCGATGATTATAATGGTATATTTAACCAATTTATAAAGAAACTCCCTAATAGTGATCTCGAATTATTAGATCGAACAATATCTGAACTAAAAACGACAGGCTATTACACTTTTGAGAATAAGATTATCTCAAATGATGGCTTGGTCAAACATTTATTCCATATCATTAGTCATATCTATGACGATAACAACAATCACATCGGATTTAAAGGAATTGTTCAGGACATTTCGATATTAAAAGAATCACAGATTAAACTAAAATATCAGACAGAACTGGAAAAGCTTATTGCTGAGTTATCATCTAAATTTATAAATCATAAAGGTGATGACATTAATACTGAGATTAATAATGCCTTGAAAGAATGTAATTTATTCTTCAAAGTTGACAGATCCTACTATCTCAAATTTAAAGGAAGTACTAACAATGATATTGAAACTTTTGAATGGAACAACGAACATATTAAATACAATACAGCAGAACTATTTTCTGACGCACATCAATTATTTGACATCTGCGTATCAACAGCTATGAATAACGAGGTAATTCAATTTAATAATCTTGAATTTGAAAAAACCGAAATTGAAAAAGAAAACGAGCTATTGACAAAATTCGAAGTTAAGTCGTTTATCTGCATTCCTGTTTATGGCAATTCCGAAGAATTTGCAATCTTTGGCATGGACTCAGTTGTCAATTCAAGAACATGGTCTAATGAAGAAATTAATGGATTGAAAATTATTTCAAACATTATCTCCGATGTTATTAATCGCGACTGTTTTGAAAAAGACCTTATTATTGCAAGACAAAAAGCAGAAGAAAATGATAGATTAAAGTCAGCCTTCTTAGCTAATATGAGCCACGAGATAAGAACCCCAATGAACGGGATACTTGGCTTTGCTGAATTACTAAAGATTCCGAATTTATCTGGCGAAAAACAAAAGGAATTCATCAATATAATTGGCAAAAGTGGAGAAAGAATGCTTAATACTATTGACGACTTAATCAATATTTCAAAACTAGAAGCTGGTCAGATGACTATCCAAAAATCTGATACAGACATTAATGAAGCATTGGACTTTCTTTACAACTTTTTCAAACCAGAAACGGAAAAGAATAATATCCATTTTTCGGTAAAATATCCTAGCGACGATTACCATAACATCATTGAGACAGACAAGGAAAAGCTTTATGCTATTCTAACCAATCTAATTAAAAACGCCATTAAATTCACAAAAAAAGGCAGCATCGAATTTGGCCTAATTGTAAATCAAAATTTATATGAGTTTTATGTTAGAGATACAGGAATTGGAATCCCTCTCAACAAACAGCAGGTTATATTTGACAGGTTTGTGCAAGCTGACCTTAGACTAGTTCGCGGACACGAAGGATCTGGGCTTGGACTTTCGATCTCTAAAGCTTATGTAGAAATGCTTGGCGGTAAACTTTGGCTGGAGTCAGAACCAGATACAGGAAGTTGTTTTCGTTTTACAATCGAGACAAATTCTACCAATTTTGGCGAAGATGTAATTAAAGATTTCTATATAGATAAAAATAGGAACGAAATGATTAATTCCACTATCCTAGTTGCGGAGGATGATGAAGACTCAATGTTGTTTATTTCTCACATACTTAAGAATAGCTTTAGAAACTATCTAACAGCAAAAACAGGCATAGAAGCTATTGAAGTTTATAAAGCAAATCCAGAAATAAAAATAATCTTAATGGATATTAATATGCCAGAAATGGATGGACATACTGCTGCTAAACTACTAAAGCAGTTAAATCCTGACTTAATAATAATTGCCCAAACTGCTTTTGCATTGGATATTGAGAGAGAAAAATATTCCGATGTGTTTAACGACTATATTACCAAACCAATAAGAATTAAACATTTGATTGAGATAGTACAAAAATTCTTGAAATAATAAATTTTGTAACTATTGAAGTCTCAGGTAAAATATGTGGTCGGTAATCGGTACTTCTACACACACTGGCTCTCCCTTAGGCTGCTCAGGAACCTTAGTTGATAGTTGATAGTAGTAGACAGTGTGGATTGTAGTAAATTTGAGATTCTGCTAGTTTATTAGAACAGATAGCAGAGTATCCCCAAAAGCGGTAGCGACTAGGCTAAACCCACCGACTACCGACTACAAATTTTACCGTCTACAGATTTTTCCAATAAGCGGTAGCGTCAATGCAAAACCCCACTACCAACTATGGTTCCTGAGCAGCCACTAACGAGAGCCTGTGGGTGCCGAAGGACCAACAACCACTACCAATTAAGAATAACAAATTCTAGTTTTGAAATAATATCTAATTATTACTAAATTTTCATATTTTTGTAACAAACATCAACAAATAAATCATCTACTAAATTTATCAAAACAAGAAAATGAAGAAAGTTCTTCTCTTATTAGCAAAAGGTTTTGAACCATTCGAAGCAGCGGCATTTATTGATGTTTTTGGTTGGAATATGGTCGAGGGAGATAAATCAACCCAGCTTTTTAGCTGTGGCTTGACAAAAGAAGTAAGTAGCTCATTTGGTCAGAAAATGCTTGTCAACTACACTTTGGACGAGATTTATGCTCCCGATTTTGATGCGATTGCTATTCCTGGTGGATTTGAAGAATATGGATTTTACGAAGATGCTTATGATGAGAAATTTTTAAATCTCATTCGTGAATTTAGAAATCAGAACAAACCTGTGGCAAGCATTTGTGTTGCAGCACTAGCCTTAGGTAAAAGTGGAATTCTTAAAGGCATTAAAGCAACCACATACCAAAATCCAAAGCGAATTGCATCACTCGAAAACTTTGGAGCAGATTTTCAGGATGAAATGTTCGTGATTCACGACAATATTATAACATCATGTGGACCATCAACTGCAACTGATGTAGCTTTTACTCTACTGAGGATTTTAACATCAGAACAAAATGAAAAGAATGTGAGAAGGCTAATGGGTTTTGATGATGATAGAGGATGAATAGACGAAAGACAGCATGGTAAAGTTTCAGGCTGAAGGCCTGATTTATTTCAACCTGATGCGGAGCATCTGGTTGACAAACACAAATACCGAATGAGCGCTGTAAGCGCGGGTTAAGGAAATTGAACAGCGCTACCGCGCGATTGCATCGCGTGGTTCCACCAGAAGATTAGAACAGAAGAACATAAGAACATTAGAATAAAAAAACAATAGAACATTAGAACAGAAGAACAATAGAACATTAGAACAGAAGAACATTAGAACAAATGAACAAAATAACACAACTTTTCAAAATCCAATACCCGATTATACAGGGAGGAATGATATGGTGCAGCGGATGGAAACTTGCTGCGGCCGTTAGTAATGCAGGTGGACTTGGTCTCATCGGCTCAGGATCTATGAATCCAGAAATTCTGACCGAGCATATCCAAAAATGTAAAGCAGCAACCGACAAACCATTTGGTGTAAATATACCTCTGATATTTAACTTTGCCGACGAATTTATAAAAATCGTAATTCGCGAAAAAGTACCTGTGGTATTCACTTCGGCTGGCAATCCTGCAAAAT
>CAZOHR010000173.1:0-7715 GCA_964579045.1 uncultured Bacteroidales bacterium
AACAATAGAACAATAGAACAATAGAACAATAGAACAATAGAACAATAGAACAAAAATTAAAATTGGAATAATGAATTAATGGATTAATGGAATAATGGGGAGATTGGGCTAGAGCCTTGGATAATCAAACCTTAGCCTCCGCCTTAGCCTTTGCCTAAAAAAATGAACAATAGAACAACCGAGCTTGCGAGCTCAACGAAGTTAATAGAACATTTGAAGTAAGATACTGCTGACTTAAAGACTACTGCTAACCACCTTAGCCTTCGCCTTAGCCTCAGCCTAAAAAAAACAAAATGAAACACATCATAATCGGCACAGCAGGACACATTGATCATGGCAAAACAGCTTTGATTAAAATGCTCACAGATATCGATTGTGACACCCATAAAGAAGAAAAAGCTAGAGGTATAACTATAAATCTTGGTTTTTCGCATTTGGAATTACCTGCTGGAGAATCGGTTGGAATTATAGATGTTCCTGGTCACAAAGATTTTATTAATACAATGGTTGGCGGAGCTTGTGGAATCGACATGGTACTGCTTGTAATTGCTGCCGATAGTGGAATAATGCCACAAACAGCTGAGCATCTAAATATTATTACTACACTTGGAATAACAAAAGGAGTTGTCGCTCTTACTAAAACTGATTTGGTTGATGAAGAATTAATTGAAATTGCTAAATACGAGATTACAGATTTCTTAAAAAACACAAGTCTTAAAAATGCTCCTATTATCGGAGTTTCATCGCATACTGGTCAAGGCAAAGAAGAACTTATATCAGCAATTGAAAACGCTATTTCAGATTTTGAAGAAAGAGAATCTGGCAATCTGTTCAGAATGTATATAGATCGGATTTTTACAGTCAGAGGTCTTGGCAGTGTTGTAACAGGTTCTGTTCTGGGTGGTAATATTTCAAACGGAAATGAAGTCTTTCTACTTCCAGGTGACAAGCAAAAACTTAGAATACGCTCAATAGAAAGACACGGAAAACCAGTTGAACGAGTTATTAAAGGTGACAGGGCTGCCATTAATCTTATCGGTTTGAAAAATGAGGACTTTGAAAGAGGTATGCTTATCAGTAATAAACAGCTCGACTCAACTATTATGGCAGACGCATACATTAACTTGTTTGCAACCGGGCAAGGATTAAGTCTGTGGTCAAATGTCACTTTTTTATCAGGCTCATTTGAATCAACTGCACGAATGCATCTATTAAATAAGGACAAATTGTCTGCTGGTGAAGATGCTATTGTACAGTTGCACTTTAATAAACCAGCAATTCTAGTTAACCGCGATAAATTTATAATTCGAAATTCATCTGATGACATTAGTCTTGGTGGAGGTTATATAATTGATGCCTCTCCCCTGCACCACCGCAGACGAAGTCAGGAATTAACTGATTCGCTTACTGAGCTATGTGTAAATATTTTAACCGATAAAAGCAGCTCAGAAAATATTAAGCTTATTCTTAACAGGGAGTTCAGACCTTTTGATGTAGATGAAATTTGTAATAAGTTAAGCATAAACAAAGAGGAAATCCAAAAGGAAATAATTGAAAATAAATCCAGTTTCGAAATCTACGAAAATTCAGGAAGTAGCATATTAATTTCCAAAAAATTCGACGATGCTTTTGCTGCAAAAATCATTAAAAATCTTGAAGAGTATCATTCAAAGAACCAAATCTTTGCTGAAGGACTTGAACTAACAGAAATTTTAGGTAAATCAGGATTATCAAAAATAAAATCTGGCAAAATTTATCTTGAGTTATTATTAAACAGAATGAAGGAAAGTGGTTTAATTGAGAACCATAACAAAACTTGGATAATAAAGGGGCATAAACCACAAATTGATTCTAAAACAGAATCAGAAATAAATTGGTTAGAACAAGTTCTATTAAGCTACAGCGACGAAAAACCTGTTCTGTCCGAAATCGAAGAAAAAGCAATTGCTGTTGGAATAAATAAATCAGGAATTAAAACATACATATCTTACCTCGCCAGCAAAGGCAAAATAAAAATATTTGGCTCTGAGATAATTCACACAACCATACTGAATAAAAATAAGATTCTTTTGCTTAAACATTTAAGCAACAAAGAAAATGGGATTGACATACCCGAGTACAAAGAGTTTATTCCTGGAACAAAAAAATTTAGAGGACTATTAAGCGATATTTTCGAAGCAGAAAAACTAATTCAGTTTATAAAAGACTCTGCCAACGAATCCAGATTAATAATAACACCAAAAGGAAAGGAATTTTTAGATGCAAATTTATCTTGACAATACCGCCACTAGCTGGCCAAAGCCAAAAACTGTAGTTGAATCAATAAGTGAATACTTGAATGATTATGGTGCTAGTCCTGGACGTTCGGGGCATGCAATGGCATTAAAAGCTGCCAGAATTGTATTTGAAGCTAGAGAACTGCTTTCGGAATTATTTAATGCTGAGACCTCTGAAAAAGTAATTTTCTCATCAAATGCAACAAATGCAACAAATACTGCACTAAAAGGGATTTTAAAGCAAGGCGACCATGTGATAATCTCTCATATGGAACACAATTCTACAATTAGACCATTAAGATATTTAGAATCGCTAGGAATTATTGAGCTCAGCATAATACCTTGTGATATAAATGGGATAATTGATATGGAAATATTAAAAACAAGTTTCCGTCCCAACACAAAAATAGTTTCAGTAATTCACGGTTCAAACATTATTGGAACTGTAATGCCTGTAGCTGAAATTGGAAAATTGTGCCGTTCAAAAGGTGTTATCTTTATGGTTGATGCAGCTCAAACAGCAGGATTTTTGCCAATTGATGTGCAGAATCTAAATATTGATGTTCTAAGTTTTACTGGTCACAAAAAACTTTATGGTCCATCTGGAACTGGAGGCTTAATAATTGGAAGAAATATAGAAATAGACACATTAATTCATGGAGGTTCTGGAAGTAAATCAGAATCGGAAATACACCCTGATTTTTATCCAGACAAACTTGAAGCTGGCACACCAAATACAGTTGGTATCTCAGGACTGAGAGCTGGATTGAAATTTATCAAATCTGAAGGACAAGAGAAAATCATAGAGCATTCGCAACAAATTACTAGATATTTCATCGATGAATTATCAAAAATTGAGGAACTAAAAATTATTGGCCCTGGAAAAGAGAAAAACATTTTACCAGTAATTTCTGTTACAAGTGAGCTATTTGCACCTGAGTTAATGGCAGGAAAACTAGACCAAGAATTTGGCATTATGACAAGATCTGGCTTAATGTGTTCTCCATTAGGACACAAAGCCTTAAATACATTTCCAAAAGGAACATTAAGATTTAGTCCTGGTTACTTCAATACTATGGAAGAAATAAATTATACAGTGCAAGCATTAAAAAAAATATTTAAATAGAATAAAAATATGAGAACTGTTGATGCAAAAGGGAAGCTCTGCCCACTTCCACTTATTATGACAAAAAAAGCTCTTACAGAACTGCAGGAAAATGAGTCTATGGACATTCTACTCGACAATGAGACTTCGTTAAGTAATGTAAGTCACTTTCTGAAAGAATATAAAATGCAATTCAGTGTTGAAAAGCACGGAAAGGAGATAACAATTCACGTTAACAAAACAGGAATCATTCCAGAAAATGCAAAAGCTGAAGATTTTTGTGTAATTCCAGATAAAACTAGTTCCGATTATATTATCTTGATTAAAAGTAAATATCTTGGCGAAGGTGCTGAAGAACTTGGAGAAATCCTAATAAAAGGTTTTATAAATACTTTGCCTGATATCAACAATAAACCTGAGAAAATTATTTTTCTAAATTCTGGCATTTTCTTGAGTTTAAAAGACTCTCCAGTTTTGGAATCGCTAAAAAAACTCGAAAGTTTAGGAATAGAAATACTTGTATGCGGAACCTGTTTAGACTATTACAATAAAAAAGATCAACTTGGAGCAGGACATATTTCAAACATGTACGACATCCTTGACAGTTTAACAAAAGCTTCGAAGGTGATTATGCCGTAAGAGTGAGATAAATAAGTTATTCAACGATTCCATGTCCGCTAACCAGCGGACGATGGAATGTTAGATCGGAAAAAAATCTAACTTTCCAACGTCCGACTTTGGAGGACTTGGAAACGTTGAACAAAAAAGATGAAAATAAACAGAAATAAACAAACACAATGCAAACCAGAGTTCTAACATTCCAATCTATTCACCATGTTTTAAAAGCAGAAAAGCTTTTATTAAAAGCGGGGTTTAAATTAGATATAATTCCTACTCCAAAAAACATATCGAGCGATTGCGGTATGTCAATAAGGATATACTGCGAGAATGCCAAGATTGAAATAATAAGAAGAATTATGGAAGAGAATGAATTTGTTTTTGCAATAAATGAAATGATTTGATATGAGTAAATTTGATTTATTAAGCACTATAGAATATGGCGGATGTTCTGCAAAATTGCCCGCACTGCAACTAAGCGAAGCATTAGCAGGTTTGCCATCAACGCCGCATCCTAATCTTTTGGTTGATATAAACACACACGATGATGCTGGTGTTTTTAAAATAAATGATGATCTAGCATTAATTCAAACTACGGATTTCTTTCCCCCTGTTTGCAGTGATGCTTATGAATTTGGACAGATTGCTGCAGCAAATGCGTTAAGCGATATATATGCTATGGGTGGTAAAGTTCTTACTGCACTAAATATAGTTGCATTTCCAGCAGACATACCTCTTGAAGTTTTACGAGAGATTTTACATGGCGGAATTGACAAGTTAAAAGAAGCTGGCGGTATAATGATGGGAGGTCACACAATAGTTGATGACACACCAAAATATGGATTAGCCGTTACAGGGACTGTTCACCCTGGAAAAATCATCACTAATTCAAATGCCAAACCTGGCGATATTTTGATTCTCACAAAAAGAATCGGAGCAGCAATTATGATGGCAGGAAAACGTATTGGTGAAATTGATGACCAAAAACTTCAGGTAGTTCTTGATAGTATGAAACAGTTGAACAATAAAGGTTCAGAAATCATGCAGAAATACAATATAAAATGTGCAACAGATATTACCGGTTTTGGTCTGGCTGGTCATGCATTAAAGTTAGCACAAGCAAGCAATGTTAGCGTCGAAATATATCCTGACAAGGTACCTCTTTTCGATGGAGCATACTATTTGGCAAAACTTGGTTGTTTGCCAGGAGCTTGTTTCAGAAACCTCGAATATATTAAACCTGATGCAGAAACTGATAGCTACACAAACATTGAACTAAAAATGATGATGACAGACGCTCAAACTTCTGGTGGCTTACTTATGTGTTGTAAAAATGATGATGTAGATAACATACTTACTGAATTGAAAGATTCAGGTTATTTGTATTCTTCAGTTATCGGTGTAGTTGTTGAAAAACAAGACAAATCATTGTTCTTTAAAGCATAAATTTTCCAACAATTTTCTTAAATTTGCGCTGTTTTAAATGTATTAATGACAGTAGTTGCAAAGAAGATAAAGATTACGGGACTTGTTCAGGGTGTAGGATTTCGTCCTTTCGTGTACAAACATGCTCTAAAGTACGGGATTTATGGCTGGGTTGAGAATCGAAATGATGGTGTAGTAATTCATGCCGAGGCAAGTTCTGACAAACTCAACAATTTCATCAATACCATTCGAGAATCAGCACCTTTGGCATCCTCGATAAATTCAATTACTGAGCTTATTGCCTCAGTAGAAAACTTTAAAGATTTTACAATTAAAAAAAGCGAAAGTGTATCAGAAGAAGTAACAGAAATTTCTCCAGATATAGCAACTTGCGACGATTGTTTGCATGATATTAAAACACAGAAAAACCGAATAAACTATCCTTTTACTAACTGCACCAATTGTGGTCCGAGATTTACGATAATAAAGGATCTTCCGTACGACAGACAAAAAACTACAATGGAACCATTTGAAATGTGTGATAAATGCAAATCAGAGTATTCCGACATTATGGACAGACGTTTTCATGCTCAACCTGTTGCTTGTAATGATTGTGGACCGGAATACAATCTTCAAATTGGGGATAAAAAGATTATAGAATTCTCAGAAATTTTAAAAACCACAAGTGAACTTATTGACAATGGTAAAATCGTAAGCATAAAGGGAATGGGTGGTTTTTTTATTGCCTGTGATGCTCTGAATGAAGCAGTTGTAAATAGATTGCGCGAAGCCAAAGACCGCGAGCAGAAACCCTTTGCCGTTATGGTTCGGAATCTCGCAGCAGCAAAAAAATATGCTTTTTTAAACGAAGTAGAAGAAAAAAGTTTGACATCTTGGCGAAGACCAATAATTTTACTACAAACTAAATTAAATCTAGCTCCGAGCGTATCATCAGGATTTGTCAGAACTGGTTTAATGTTGCCATATATGCCACTTCACCATCTGCTTTTTGAAAACATGAAAACAGATGCAATTGTGCTTACAAGCGGAAATGTGTCCGATGAACCAATAATAATTGACAATGACGAAGCTCTTCTAAAATTATCCAAACTTTCGGATGCTGTGCTTACATATAATCGTGAGATTTATAACCGTGCCGACGATTCTGTGGAGATAAACATCAATGGCGTACAGAGAATTATTCGTCGTTCGCGTGGTTATACTCCAAATACTATACAGTTAAATCTTAATGTAGAAGGAATATTTGCTGCTGGAGCAGAATTGGTAAATTGTTTTTGTATTGGTAAGGGAAAACAGGCAATTTTAAGTCAGCATATTGGTGATATTAAGAATTATAAGACTTATGAGTTCTACACCGAATCCATTGAACGTTTTCAGCGACTTTTTAGATTAAATGTTGATACTGTAGTTCATGATTTGCACCCAGAATATTTTTCGACTAAATATGCGCTTGAGTTAGGCAAGAAATCTATTATAGTGCAACATCATCATGCTCATATTGCTTCGTGCATGGCAGAACACGGGCTTGACGAAACTGTAATCGGAATTGCTCTTGATGGAACAGGTCTTGGAACAGACAATAAAATTTGGGGAGGAGAATTTTTCGTTAACGACCTTAATGATTTTGAAAGATTTACACACTTCGATTATATTCCACTTCCAGGCGGCGATAAAGTTACTGAAGAGCCATGGAGAACGGGAGTTTCATTTCTTTACAAAATATATGGCCGTACATTTAAGGATTTGAATCTAGATTTTCTAAAAGCTATTCCGTCAGAAAAACTTGAAATTATCATTACAGCAATTGAAAAGAAACTGAATTGTCCCGAAAGTTCAAGTGCTGGTCGCTTATTCGATGCTGTGGCAGCAATAACAAATATTTGCCCAGTGTCTGATTTTCATGCAGAAGCTCCGATGCGGCTCGAAGCAGCAATTTTATCAGAATGTGAAGAAAGTTACGAATTTGATTTTAACGAAACAATTTCTTTCAATAAAACGATTATTGGAATTGTTAGCGATTTAAATGGAGGCAAAAGTACTGGTCTTATATCAGCAAAATTTCATAATACGGTAATAAATTGTATTTTTGCAGTGGCTGAAAGAGTCAGAGCGCTGAGAAACATCAATAAAGTCGTTTTATCAGGTGGCAGTTTTCAGAATGTGTACATTTTGGAAAAGACAGAACAATTGCTTGAGAAAAACGGTTTTGGAGTATACTCCCATCGTAAAATTCCAACAAATGATGCAGGAATTGCCTTGGGACAACTGGT
>CAZOHR010000174.1:0-7712 GCA_964579045.1 uncultured Bacteroidales bacterium
GTGCCAAACCTAACAGTTTGAGTAGCTAAATCAAGGTCAACTGTCCAGTAAACCTGGTCTGGAGCTATGTTTTGTGCCATGTCGTACCATTGATTGGTTAGGGAATAATACATATATGGACCTGCATCGGTAGCTGCAAATATATATGAATCTCCTGGAGAGACTGCGATTTCATAAACCATTGTTGAAGGCAATCCATTACTTATAGCTATAAAACTTTGTCCATTATTAGTGGTCTTATAAACAGCTGGATTAGAATATCCCGAACCAGCGATGAATACTGTTCCAAGCTCAGTGGTGGATGGAACAATAGCTGCTCCATAAAGATAGTTACCATCGGGGCCATCGAAACTTCCCGATAATGTCCAAGTTAGTCCACCATTAACTGAAACGAAGAATTCTCCATTACCATTCATTACATAGCGATACTCTGAATTTATTGGAGAAAATGCCATTGCAGAAATTGCTGTGGCATTAGTATTACCGCTGAAATCATAAGCCAGTTCATTAGTCACTACTGTGCCAACCGAATATATCATCTCAAATATATGAGTTCCACTTCCTGTTGTTCCGCCACCAAGATAGCAAATATTTGGGGCAACAGGATGAGGCATCAGTGGTGGTATCCAGAACTGTCCGGCACATTCAAATTCCCACCAGAATGATTCGTACGGTGTTCCAATCGCATCGGGGTAGAATGCTGCAAAGCCAGGATAAACCATCCAGATGCTATTTCCACCGTCACCAGAAACTATATGACCATAGTCTCCACTAATAATCTGAGTAAAATCTGCAAATCCAGAACCGGTATTGTTTTCGCAAAGTTGGTATCCTTGATCCTGACTTCCGGCAAAGATTATATTGTTGTTTGTACGATGTGAGAATACCGAGTAAAACTGTCCAATATTGTGATTTAGCATTGAAATATTTTGCACATTCTGAAGCTGGTCGTGAGAGATATATGTGCCACCATCTGTATTTATGTAAACAAATTCATTGTTAGAAGCATCAATATATGAGTTAATTCCTGGGATATCGGCGTGAAGCTTGGTCTCAATTTCATCATAGTAATCCCACCACTCGCTGAGTTTTGTCCAACTTTCGCCTCCGTTTGTGCTGCGAAAACATTCAACACCTCCATAATACAAAGTTTCAGGATATTTTTGAGATACGATAAAACTGTTTTTCATAAATGGGCTGTGTGCAATATTGCCCTTAGCTATCCAGTTTGCTCCACCATCGGTAGATTGATAAAATTCGACATAATCTTGGGAATAGACGCCTATATAAAGGTATGTCTCAGTTTCTGTTTCGCAACCAGAAAGTAAAATACTTCCAGGGTTTGTAATATTTGGACTACCAATTAAATCTACCGAAAAATCAGAATTGTCAACGATATATTGAGAGTCGAGAGCGAACAAATAACAGGATTGACCTTCCCTATCACACCAAATGTCAAATGTTTCTTCACTGCCATATTCTGATTCAAGCCAAGATTGTTTTTTTACAAAAGAAACGCCAGCATTTGTTGAAACATAAAGCGACGTCTGCTTTTCCCATTCTGTATAACTCCATTCCACTGCCAGCAAATATATGGTTCTTGTAGCATCGTTGGCAATAACCGTTTTAATTACATTCCCCCAATCTGCAATATCGCCTAGCCCTGTAGAAGCAATCCATGTTTGCCCATCATCATCAGAATAGTAGAATCCAGGAACACCCCAACCTCCTGATGATACCAGTAGTCTAGGTTGAGTAAAGTTTGTGATTTTGCGAATCATCTTAATATCATCGATTTTAAAACCATCATTTAACACTCGCCAACCATTTCCGTTTTTATTGGCTTTCCAGATATTTCCTCCCGAACTTGCACAATATATAGAGTCAATTTCTGGGTCGATTTCGGTGTAATGTGTTCTGCCTCCCAAATTCCGACTTCCTGTTTCTCTCCAACTTCCAGTAATAACACCTGCAATTTCAATTTCGCTGCTTTTGCTTGATTGCATGCTGTTTCTTAATGCCGCTTTATCCAATCGCACTTGATAGTTTACATTTCTCCAATTTGTGTTTGAGTCGCATTTGTGAATAATATCTAACCATTCGAGCCTGTTTTTCCATTCGCCAGCTTCATCTTCATTTTGTAATACAATCGTGCGAGTAGGATTAGGATATTTCTCATTTTTCTCGGAATTTGAATCATTATTCGAATAGTGAGAAATAGCTATTACTATTGAGAGCATCATTGATAGACTAAATATTATTAAACCTGACTTCTTCATATTTTTCTCTTTTATAACACACAAAGCTAACAAAAATTTGCATTTACTAATTGAATTTTGGTTTGGCGTTTGATGCTTTTTACATAATTATAGTTCAGAGATGTTTTAGTGGACACTATTTTACTATCGATAATCCTTTTTACACAATCGTGATTTAAGGATACAAGAAAAAATTCATTTTTTTTTAGATGCTTTCGGTCTGAAAATGAGACTATTATAAGATGTTAAAAATTTGTCAAATGTGTAGTTTTTAGTAAAATAGTGTGTTTTGGTTGCACAATAATATAAATTAAGTAATTTTGCCATAATAATTGCCACAAATAAGTAACATTCAGAGATTATGATAAATTCAGATTGTAAAAGACTGAAATCACAGATTGTGTCCTTATCTGTGTTCTTATTTCTGATTATGCTGATAAGCGTAACCGCGACTTTTACATCATGCGTTGAGAGTTTTAGAGAATCCGATTTATTTAGGAGTTCTGATGATGAATCAAATGCTGAGGCAGACTCGGTTTTTGGTATTTTATTAGATTACTACAATAATGATACTGACTCAGCAATTATTATTGCTGCTGTTATGGAAAAGGAGTTTGTAGAACAGCAAAATACTCGTGACTTAGTGAGGTTATACAGTTTTCTCTCTGAGGTCTACCAATACAGAAAAAACGATGATTATCGTGCTTTGGAGTATATTACAAAAGCCATGGATATGGTTGCCACTCACCCTGATTATGAATTTGATAGAACATTCTTATATGTAAATGTTGGCAATATTATGTTTCGATATAAGCTTTTTTATGAAGCTATTTACATATATCGTGAAATTCCAAAAATTACAGATGCTGCTACAAAGCCAGAAGTAATGGCTCTGATTAATAGTAATATTGCTTTGTCTTATCAGGCCCTGGAAATGTGTGACAGTGCTCGTTCCTATTTTGATTTGTCTTTAAGATTTGTTGAGAAAGCAGGGAAAGACAGAGCAATGCTAAGAATACAATATTACAATTATCTAAGTTCTTTATCATTTCAATGTGGAGATTTTGATTCAATTCCTGTTTATTATGGCAATGCAGATAAGATATTTGGAGTAATTGATACTATAATTTTGAATCATCCGATAGCATATATAAATCAATACTGGCAGGATGTGAGCCTTGGTTATTACACAAACAAGATAAGGTCATTCGATAAGATGGCAGAATATTATAAGATTAAAGAAGATTACGATGCAGCTGTGGAACTGTATGTTAACGCAATGCATTATGCCCGTTTGAGTGATGACTGTGTTTGGTGTTCTGGAATACTCCTTGGGCTATCCGAAACTTTTCTCTTGGCAAAGGATTACGAAAAGGCAATGGATTTTGTTGACTCATGTGAAAATTTCGTAAATAATGAGAACATCGATTACGAAATCATGAGTAGAATGTACAATCAGAAATCAGAAATATTTTTGAAGTTGGACAAGACATTAGATGCAGAAAAATCAGCTCAGCTTGCAATTCAATATAATGATAGCCTGATTATTCAAAAAACATCCGACGATGTAATCCTGAAAAAGATTGAGCTTGCTGTAAAACCTGTTCAACTCGCAATGAAGAATATTGAGCTTAGTCGTAATGAGAAGATTAGAACAATAGAAAATCAGAATCTTCTAATAAAGTTACTTTTGGTAGCGTTTATTTTCATTGCTTTAATTTCATTTGTTTACTATCGGTTATATAGAAATCTAAAAAAGACGCAGATAGAGCTTGCTACAAGAACGATTGAGAAGATTAAAATCGTTGCGAATGCAAATATCGAAAAAACTAAACTGAAAGATGTCATTGACCAGGAATTACTAATGAAGTTTGAGGAGGAGATGATTGAAAAAAAGGCATATCTCGAGAGCAATATCAGCTTGATAATAATTGCAGAAAAACTGGAAACCAACCGCTCGTATATTTCGCGAATTATAAATACCGTTTATGGTATGAATTTTAATGATTATATCAATAAACTGAGAATAAATGAGGCATGTAAAATTATTTGTAATAATACAAACCCAAACTTTACAATAGATCACTTATTTTCAGAGGTAGGCTTCACAGGTAAATCAACATTTTATGTTGCATTTAAGAAATATACTGGTGTTACTCCAGCCGTTTTCTTTAACCTTAACAATCAACCTAAGCAATTGTAGCATATGGGTGTTTTTTTTACAAACCTATTCTCTATCTATAAAGTCGAAGTTGTATTTTCTGTTGTTAAAATGTGTAAATGTGTATTATGATAAGAAGAGTAGATTCAATAAAAAAGAAGATTGGACTAAGTGCAATTATCCTAATTGGATCACTGCTATTCTTATTGATTTTAGTTTATAGTTGTAAACCTGATAAAGTTGATGAGTTTACAGATAATGAAAAAAATGAACAATTAAATTCAATACCCGATTCTATCTTCAATGAGTTAATGTATAGCTACAATGAATGCCCTGATTCGGTGCAGATAATTGCAGATGTATTGGAGGCGAAGCTTATTAAGGAAGAAAATTATTTGGACTTAATCAATCTGTATAGTTTTATGTCAATGTTCTACCAGCAAAGTAGAACCAATAGCCCAGAAATATCACTAGAATACTTGGTTAGGGCTCTTGAAGTTTCAGATGAAAATCAAAATTTAAATTATGACAAAACTTATCTCTATATAAATATTGGTAACATTATGAATACCTATAATTTGCATGATGAGGCAATATTTATTTATAACCAGATACCTAAAATTGTTGATGTTAGTGATCGTCCATCGGCATTGTATTTAATTAATAATAACATAGCTTTGTCCTATATGAGATCGGAAAGACTCGACTCTGCAAGATATTATTTTGACAAGACCTTAGCATATATTGAAAAAATTGATAACAGAGAAATCGTCTACAAGGCTCAATATTATAATTACTTAAGCGCTTTGGCATTTGAAAGTGGCGATTATGAGTCGATACTTGTTTATAGCTCTAAAACAAGGCTACTGTTAAATGGATTAGTGAATAATCTTGAAGATTATCCAGATGGTTATTTTGAGGACATTAAGGTGATTTATTATCGAAATCAAGTCGCAAATCTAGATTGGATTAGTCAGTATTACTTCGAGAACAAAAATGCTGACTCAGCTTTGTATTATTGGGGGGAGGCTAATAAGGTATTGTTAGAGTCAAAAGATGTTTCTAAAATGATAGAGATTTATTCATCTATCTCCAAGGTATATATGTTGAAAGAAGATTACACAACAGCATTAGAATATGCAGATACGGCAATTTCGATGGTTACAGCTTTGAATGTGGATTATAAATTGATGGAAAATATATATCGCAACAAAGTTGACATTTACAAAAAGCTTAATCTTTTTTCGGAGGTAAAAGCAGTCGAAGACAGTTTAAATCTATATCAGGATTCTGTGAATATTAGCTCGAAGTATGATCAAATTTCGCTTATGCAAGTAAAATTAGCTCTACGATTAGTCCGCTTAGAGATTAAGGAGATAGAGGTGAGTTCGAAAGCTAAAACACAGATTATTGAAAATCAAGAGTTTTTAATAAAAACCCTAATTAGTTTCTTATTACTTATTGTAATTGCTCTAGCTATTTATTATCGACTTTATATAAATCATAAAAACACTAGACTTCAGTTAGCGCAGCGAACTTTGGAGAAGATTAGCCCACAAAAAGCTCAGACTGGAAATTCAAATCAATTAAAGAGTTCTGTTGAACAAGAACTTCTAGAGAAAATCCAGAAAGAGATTTTTGAAAATAAAGCGTTTTTAGAACCAAACATTACTCTAGTTTCTATAGCCGAGCGGTTAAATACAAATCGCTCCTATATTTCAAAGATTATCAATACTGTCTATAAAATGAACTTTAGCGATTATATTAATAAACTTAGGATTGAAGAATCTTGTGATATTATTTGTTCTAATACCGATCCAAATTTCACAATTGACCATTTGTATTCCGAAGTTGGCTTCGTTGGTAAATCAACATTTTATAATGCATTTAAGAAATATACTGGCGTTACACCAGCATTGTTTTTTAATATGAAAAATATGGCTAACAATAAAGATGAGTAAGCGTTTTTGGTTGTGTTGCAATTAGCTGTGTTTTAGCTTTCATATCAGTAAATTTGTTTTGATTCATCTTTAAGGAGGTATCGTTACAACCAAAGTCTTGATGAAACTTTTTAATTTAAAAAAACCTGAAAACTCGGCGGATACAAGTATCTAGGCAAATGCATGAGATTTAAAATATTTCTGATTCTTTCTAGATTTAACAAATTGTACGATTCTGAAAAACATACCTATAAATATTAATAAAGTAATTGATAGTTTTGCGGCTTAATATTATTTGGAAGAAAAATATTTATGAGAAGATTAGAAAATGTGTTAGATAAATTGTTTCAGAAAAATTTCGAGGTTAGATCGTCGGATATTAATATCCCAGCGCAACGCCAAGCTGGTTTTTATGTTTGGGTAATTTCGTTTGTTTTATTTTTTGCAACTTTATTCTTTTTTATCGGAACACGTAGCGTGTTTGGTAAGGATGTTAATTTTCAAGAGAAAATAATAATTAGTTCATTTCAAAAATAAATGATTAGTTAGAAAGGCAATGATTAATAAATCAGAGATATCGCGTCATATTCTTCCTAAGTAATAGTAGATTGAATTCTCAAATAGTAAAAAATTAGTATTATTATATAGTTGTGAGGTGGTTAATAGGCAGCAATCCAGAATTTTCGGGGTTGCTGTTTGTTTTTATTGCAAGCTGCTATGTGTTTGATTTCTAGCATAGTACATGTTTGTTAGAAATCAATTTTCTTCCTAAATCATCAATTTTTACCTTATTAGAAAGCATATTTTTCTTGATTACAAAGGGGTGACGTATTTTTGCAGTACAAAAAATGTAATTTTTAATGACCGGAAATTTCTATAGATCCTCAAAATCTCAAAATTTCTCCTTGGATTCTGGAGTACAACAATCTCAGTATCCTCAGGCCTGACACAACAGGACCGACAACAGCACAATACCCTCCTCGGTATATTCAATTCTACTTCAGTTGAAAAGGAGATTTTTCCGGTCATTAAAAATTATCAAAAATTCTGTCTAGTATAATCCTTTTGCTGAAAAATTGTAATTATTTAGGTCCATAGTTGGAGCTATATGTTTTTTTTGTTTCCCTAATCTTGGTAATTATATTCCTCCGCGGCGTATGTAATCTGTGGTAAGTTTTAGATTCTGCAAATTTTTTAGATCAGATAGCAGTCTCCTAAAAAGCGGCAGCGACTATCCCGTTAAAATAGAAATTGCATGTTGTATTTTACAATAATGCAATTTGTATTTTTAACAGACTCGTTAACGAAAAACTGCAAAAGCAATTTCTTCTTTTAACGAGGATCCTCGACGAA
>CAZOHR010000175.1:0-5548 GCA_964579045.1 uncultured Bacteroidales bacterium
TACTTACAAATGGCAAGCAAACGGTGTGGACATTGCTGCTTCCAACTCAGCAGATTTTAATCCTCCAGCAGGTTTGCTAGAAAACACAACATTTACTCGTTGGGCGAAGGATAATACTTGTAATACTTCATGGACACAATCTACTGGCTCATGGATTGTAACTGTTACCCAAGCTCCATATCCAGCGGGCATTGCTGCGGGTGACTATTTCTGGACAGGTGCAGATAATACTAGTTGGGACGATACTGATAACTGGCTATATTATGATGGTTCAGATTATTCTGTAGCAGTTGTTCTACCAACAAGTACAAGTGATGTATTTATTCAATCTTACTCTGGAACTTGTGCAACAACAAATGCAATCACAAGTGCAGCGACAACTGTTTATTGCGAAAACTTAAATATTGAAACTGGATTAACATTGGGTGGACTTTCTTCAATTGAAGTTACTGGCAACTGGAATAATTCTGGAACTTTTGTTGCAGGAACAGGTACCGTAATTTTCAATGGTACAGCAGTACAAACTATAAATTCTGGTGGTAGCAGTTTCAACAATATCTTATTCAACAACAGTTCCGCAGGAAATGCAAACATCGCAATAGCTGAACCTATGAGCATTCTTGGAGCCGCAACATTTACCGATGGTATTGTTTATTATTCTGGTACAGGTTCGCTCACATTTGGCAATACAGCAACAGCATCAGTTTCATCAAACAATAGTTTTGTGGATGGCACAGTTGTAAAAACTGGAGCATCTGCATTTATTTTCCCAACTGGTGATGTTGTAAGTAGAGATTTAGGCGATGGCGCACTTACATATGCGGTTCTTGGGGCTGTGGGAGCAACTCCTGATGCAGCAACAACAGCTTCGGTATTGTATTCATTCTCTAACAGTGGAATGCCTGATTGGTGGGAACACGGAGGAAATATGGACGCGAGTCTTCACCATGTCAGCGATCGCGAAAACTGGCAAATTAGTGCTGAAGAAAACCTTTCAAACCTCACACTTTACTGGTACGACAATTCTCATGCTGCGGGTGATGCATGTATTCATGGCTTAGATAATGGAGATTCTGGCGATTTTGACCCAGCCGATTTATCGGTAAGCTATTGGTCGGGTTCATTATGGCGCGATGCTACCGGTGTGGTAAGTGGAAATCATGATCAGGGAGCAATTACCTGTGCTGTAGTACCATTCTTTGGTGCAAAGAATCAAACATTTGTGACCTTCGGATCAAAAGACAATAAAAATCCTTTACCTGTCGAATTGGTTAGTTTTACAGGAGATTGTATCGACGGAAATGTGAAGCTTAATTGGTCTACTGCTAGTGAAATTAACAACGATTATTTTATAATAGAAAAGTCTGATAATTTGAAAGATTTTACTATTATTGCAAAAGTAAATGGTGCAGGAAATTCTAATAACATTAATAATTATACAATCCTTGATTTAACTAATGTTGATATGACATATTACAGATTGGTTCAAGTTGATTATGACGGCAAAACAGAAGTATTCCCAACTATTGCAGTTAGCTGCGAATTAGGAATAATTGAACCTTCTTTAACTGTTTATCCAAATCCATTCAACACAGAACTAATGGTTGTTATTGAGAATCTGAATGAAGAATCTGCTAATATCCAGATTATTGATGAGTTAGGTCAGATTGTTTATGACGAAAAAGCTAGTATAGACGCATATAATGCTTTGATAAAACTAGACTTAGGCTCATTAAAACCGGCTCTGTATCATCTCAGAATAGTATCTGAAGGACATATTCTAAACAAAAAAATTATTAAAAAATAACTTTATTCATATGAAAGCTTTTCAGCAATCACTAAATGAAATACTAATAGCCGGAAGCGCCGGGGATACAATAAGTATTAATGGGAATCTGAATAATGATCAATATAATCACAAAAATTTCTATTCAGATATCTTATTGGCAACTAAAAAAATAGGAGAAATTCCAACTGTTGAACCTATAAGCATTTTTAAAGAATTTAACGCTGGCGATGACTTTATTTCAATTGTAAAAAAACTAAAGAATAATTTTTACATCCTACATAAAACCGAATGCAATGTAAAAATTCTATTTGTGACAAAAACAATTTATGATCAGAAAGCTAAAGTTGAATTCCACTTTAAAGAAAACAAGCTTATCTACACATCATTTTCGTTTTCTGATTTGGTAAGCGAACAAAGACAATCTTTTGTTGATCGTCTTCTTTATCGAAATGTCAAGTTAAAACTTAATAATGATAGTAAAATCATTAAAGATAATGTAGGAAATATCGTATTGATTGAAGATTCTTCAATTCTAAATGTAAGTTTCTTTAATCCACAGCATTTAAATTCATTTTTAAATAATTAACGCCGGACTGAGATGAATATAAAAGGAGGACTATTGGAAAAAATTAGTTCTCCTTTTTTTTCAATCCTTTATCAAGCCTACCAAATCAAAAATCATCATGTACTGATTACACGCACCAAAAAACTCAAAAAAAATATTAAAAAATTTGCCTTTCTTTGTACTTGATTTCGAATATTTAACTGATTTATGATTAAAAATCTAATTTACATTGGTATTGGTGGTGGACTCGGTAGTATCTTAAGATATCTTACGGCTGTTGTTATTAATAAATATACCGAATCAAAATTCCCAATTTCTACACTAATTGTAAATATCGTTGGAAGCCTAATCATTGGACTTGTCCTTGGATATCTTAACAAGATTAACATGTCTGAAAGTGGATGGAAATATTTACTTGTTATTGGCTTTTGTGGTGGTTTCACAACTTTCTCAGCATTTGCATGGGAAAATATGAGTTTGATAAATAACGGTTTTAATGCCATTTCTTTACTCTATATTTTCATCAGCATTGCATCTTGTATTCTAGCAGTTTTTGCAGGAGTTTGGATTGTAAAAATGTTCTAAACCAAAATCATTCTACTATTTTCAACAATTCACAATTTACTTTCAACCCATTGAAATTTAAAACTAATAGCCATAGAATCAGCAATTACAACAGATAGATTTATTCACGTTAACTAAGTGTTGATAAATTTTCGAGATTTTCATTGTAGGTATTAATCTTTTATTTTAATTTAGTCTAAAATTATCAGAGCATGGAAATTAAAGAATATAACATACCAGTTCGTAATATTTTAACAGAATATCTCGAAAGAAAAGCTTTTCGCAAAACACCTGAAAGGTATGCAATTCTTGAAGAAATTTACTCAAGAATAGGACATTTCGACATCGAAAGTTTGTACATTTCAATGAAGAACAAAAACTATCGTGTCAGTAGAGCAACACTTTATAATAATATCGATATTCTTTTAGATGCGGGTTTAGTTACAAAACATCAGTTTGGCAAGAATATGAGTACTTATGAAAAAGCTTATGCATGTATCCAGCATGATCATATGATATGTACTAACTGTGGAAAAGTAACCGAGTTCTGCGACCCTCGTATTTCCGAAATTGAAAAGACGGTTTCTAAAGCCAACGAATTTGAGATTAGTCATCATTCTCTTTATCTCTATGGTATATGCAGAGATTGTAAAAAATGAGTAAAATGAGTATTGATTATTAATTTCTAAATCTCACCAATAAATAATTAAAATAATGAAATAATTGCTGAACAACAACGGTATGAATTTTAATGCTTCTGAAAGTAAAATCATACCAGGTAAAATAGGCTCTTATTTAAAGAAACTTAAGAATATTAAAAGATGAAAATAGATGTTTTGTTAGGATTGCAATGGGGTGATGAAGGTAAAGGAAAAATTGTTGATGTTCTTACGCCGAAATACGATATTATTGCCAGATTCCAGGGTGGCCCAAATGCTGGACACACATTAGAGTTTAACAATATTAAGCATGTATTGCACACTATTCCATCCGGAATTTTCAGAGACAATACGATAAATGTGATAGGTAATGGAGTTGTGATTGACCCTGTTATTCTCAAAAAAGAAATAGAAGCTGCCGAAAAGATAGGTGCTAATCTACGGAAGAATTTGTACATCAGCCGCAAAGCTCAATTAATAATGCCTACACATCGTTTGCTCGACAAGGCTTATGAAGATTTTAAGGGAGCAAATAAAATTGGTTCAACACTAAAAGGCATTGGTCCTGCCTATACCGACAAAACAGCACGTATGGCTTTAAAAATTGGGGAAATCTTCAAAGATAGTTTTAAAGAGAAATACAATACCGCCAAAGCACATCACGAAAAAATCTTTGCAGGATATCATTTCACCGAAACTAACGAAGAATACGAAAAAGACTGGTTTGCTGCAATAGAATTCCTTAAATCTTTCAATTACATTGATTCCGAGAAGTTTATTAATGATGCTTTGAACAACGAAAAGTCAATTCTGGCAGAAGGCGCACAAGGTTCTCTACTCGACATAGATTTTGGCTCCTACCCTTTTGTAACATCATCTAATACAACAGCGTCTGGAGTTTGTACCGGACTAGGAGTTTCGCCTCGTAAAGTAGGTGATGTTTTTGGTATAGTGAAGGCATACTGCACTAGGGTTGGAAGTGGACCATTCCCAACAGAACTTAACGACGAAACTGGACAAGCATTGCGTGACAAAGGTTTTGAGTATGGTTCTACCACTGGTCGTCCTAGGCGCTGTGGATGGCTTGACATGGTTGCTCTTAAGTATTCTATCATGCTGAACGGAGTATCAAAAATTATAATTACCAAGGCAGATGTTCTCAGTGGCTTCGACACTATTAAAGTTGCAATTGGCTATAAACTAAACGGCGAAATTATTGACTATGTTCCTTACGACATGTGCGATGACCTCGAACCCGTTTATGATGAACTCCCAGGTTGGAATAAAGACATATCAGACTGTAGAAAAACATCTGAGCTACCAGTAGAACTGATAAATTATCTTAAATATATAGCTGTAAAAACTGGAGTAAAAGTCAAATATTTGTCGGTTGGACCAGACAGATTACAGACGATAAAGATAAAATTATAAAGAAAAAAAGCTCCTATGAAGGGGCTTTTTTTTGCAAAGAATTTGCAAGTTTTTTTTTGCAAAAATGATTGTTTTTGTAAAATGAAGAAAAGACGAAGCATAATTTTCACAAAAGCAAAAATGCATTTACAAAAAAGAGTAAGAAATATTAACGGGATTTTGGTCTTAAAATATTAGAAGAAATATACAAAAGTTATTTGCGCTCATTGCAATTCTTTAGAAAATAGAAACAATAATTTTATCTACGACTTCAGTAAAATATGGTTGTGATTGGCAACTTGTATTGGTTTACAATAATTTGGTTCTTAGTAAAATGCCTTTTTCAGTTAATCTGTATTTTTGCTTGCTACTCGTAGGCTTTTCGGGTAGGGTCGAGTCAATTAAACCGTCATCTAATGCAGGTTGAAGATAGTTTTTTCTAAAATTTTCTCTGTGTACTAAATTTAATTTGTCTTGTAAATCCTGACGCGTATGCTCTCCTGTAATGATTTTCACCAATTCTTCAACTTGCGCGGTGACTTGCGCGGTGACTTGCGCGGT
>CAZOHR010000175.1:5648-7710 GCA_964579045.1 uncultured Bacteroidales bacterium
TGATTTTCACCAATTCTTCAACTTGCGCGGTGACTTGCGCGGTGACTTGCGCGGTAACTTGCGCGGTAAGTTTTTCTGAAGCAGGGAAAGTCATTCGTATATAGTTCTCTGAAAACTTAAAACAATCTTTACTATATGCCTGTAGAATACGTGGTACTCCTGAACCTAACTGTTCAACCATTCCCAAGTCTTTATAAACACGCATCAATTCCTTGTTTCGTGGTAACGACAAACCATCGAAAAAATCTTCTTGCAGCATTCCTTCAAATAAACCTCCATAATTGGTTATTTCCAACCTATCTGAAAAAATTTCAAACTTTGGAGGAATTTCACGAGTATAGTCATTATGAATTATGGCATTAATAATAGCTTCTCTTAATGCAACTGCATTCCAAATTCTTTTATCAATACGCTCTTTAGATGTGATTTTTGACAAGGTCTTATTCTCAAGTTCAAGCTTGTCAATAACTCTTTTTGTTGCTTTAATTAATGAGCAATAACCATATTCATTGTTTTCTATTAAATCAACTCTGTCAGTGCCTGAATATTTTGCGACTTTTATGGATGTACCGTTTTCATCCGCTAATAGATATGCTACGTAATTTAATTTTCCATCTTCTGTTAATAGTTCAAGATTTTGCTTAAACCTATTCGTAAAGGTAAGCCCGTACTCTTCATAATAGATCTTAAGTTGCTCAAAAGTTAATTCCTGATGGTGTGATTTTATTTTCCCTATGGAATTGCGTGTACGAGAAGCAAACAGTTTATCAATCATTGTCTGTGGCATTGGTTCTGATGCCGTACCTATCCTGACAAAACAGCCTTTTTCTGTCATCCCGTACTTCTTTTTGAAATACGGCTTTTCTGTACCACCTGCAACAATAATTTTGATTAACTCTTTTCCATCTTTATTTTCAGAAACAACATCGAACAATCCCATCGCTGAAGGCGAAATGTTGTTTTTAATGCGATCTTTTATTTTTAGCATATCGCTGTCAATCTCAGAAACTCCCAATACTTTTCCTAATTTGTCAATACCAATGTAGATTAAGCCGCCTTCCTGATAATTAAGAAATGCTATGACTTCCTTCTCGATATCAACATCAGCATTGAGTTCACGTTTGTATTCTATTCGATTAGTTTCTGACATATATGCTTTAATGAATTTTTTATTTTTTTATCAATATTTTATCAAATACCAAAAGTAATAAAATAGTACGTGAGTGGTGGCGAAAAAAACTGCTTTTTCGCAAACTGTTGAGCGTTATCGGTTTGTAAAGTTTGCAAATTTACTGTTTTGAGCATAGGCTTTTATCTATTTTTAAGTAGCAAATTGTCAGGATAGCAGTCTTTTTCACTTGTTAGTAACTCATAAATACTTTGCAATTACTCCAGACATTGAACGTTTTGAGTTTGCAAAGAAAATTTCTGCTTCTTCTTTTGCCGTTAAATCTGGTTGTTTTCTAATAAAAATACAATTTCCAGTTAATGATAACAGTTTCGCAATTTCGAGCAACGCCTTACCAGCTTTGGTACGTTGATTTACTTTTATTGATATTGTTGTCATTGATTTAAATTTTACACATACTTTCTGCAAAGATAGCACCTATTAATCTATAAACGCAAGTATTATTTAGTCATCTGGAAAATTAGATTATCATCTTAATATATCACCCAACCTATTATTCTGTTCTTTCTTTCTTTCTTTAGTTTATTGGGGTCTATGTTATTCATATTATCCCATAGTTCTAAAAATATGATGTAGTATACAACCTTTTATAAATATTGCCGCCATCTCATTAGATAAATATAGCCGAGTTTATTTACGATCTTGAGACAGTATTTTTTTGCAAAGAATTTGCAAGTTTTTTTGTTCACCGCGGTGGATTGTTTTAGTTAAAAAGGAAGTATTTTTTACTTTATAGTAAAGGTTTGTGTAGTGGATCATTAAAACGCTCAAGCGTTTTAATGATCCAAAATGGGGTTCTGTTTATAATATCTCACTAATGCGAGCATTGTGATTATTAAAACGCTTGCGCGTTTTAATGATCCAGGGTTGGGG
>CAZOHR010000176.1:0-2194 GCA_964579045.1 uncultured Bacteroidales bacterium
AGTAATTATTGATGATATCACCAAATTTTACATTCAAAGAAATATTGAAAATTTACAGGACGATTCTAAAAACATTGTATTTAATTGCGGTCAGCAGAAGGAATATGTAACGCCTGTTAACTATAGCGCAGGTTCTATGGGTGGATATCTTACTTATGATGAGGCAATAAGCGAACTTGATAATATGCACGCGTTGTTTCCTGAAATTATTTCTGAGAAAAATCTAATTGGTACTTCGATAGAAGGAAGGTCAATTTACGCTGTTAAAATATCTGATAATCCGGGCAATGACGAAAGTGGTGACGAGAAGCAGATTTTATACACTTCAATACATCATTCACAGGAGCCTGCAAGCTTGCAGCAATTGGTATTTTTTATGTATTATCTTTTGGAAAACTATGATAATGACTCAGAAATTGAATTTTTAATTGATAACCTTGAAATTTATTTAGTACCTGTAATAAATCCAGATGGATATGTGTACAATCAATCCGAAAATCCAAATGGTGGTGGAACATGGAGAAAGAACAGAAGAGATGGGTTCTTATTTACTGGTGTTGACCTAAACAGAAACTATGATTACGCTTTTGGATACAATGAAATTGGTTCGAGTTCTATTGGCTCTCACCCTTGGTATCGTGGAGAATCGGCTTTTTCTGAACCTGAATCTTCGGCCATGAAAAATATGATTGAATCAAATGACTTCCTTATAGATCTTAACTGGCATGCATATGGCAATTATTTAATTTATCCATGGAATTATGAATCATTACTTACTCAGGATTCTTTGTTGTTCGAAGAATATTCTCGTTATATAACTCTTGAGAGCAATTATCGCTATGGAACTTGCGATCAGACCTATGGATACAACAGTAACGGAGATGCTGACGATTGGGGTTATGGTGAAATTGAATCAAAAAATAAAATTATTTCATTAACTGCCGAAATTGGCTCTAGCGAAGATGGTTTTTGGCCACAAACTTCTGATATTATTCCACTTTGTAAAAAATCTTTGGATATGAATCTTAGAGTTGCCAGACTAGCAGCAAAATATGCTCTTTTGAGCGATGTTTCTTCAACTTTTTTAAGCTCATTAAATGGAAATATTTCATTTGAGACATATTGTATGGGACTTGATGTACCTGCAAATTTCACTGTCTCTTTGGAACCAATATCGTCCCAAATTATTTCTGTAGGTACTGATGTAGAATTTGACAATATGACTACTTTGGAGAGAAGATATGGTTCGATAGATTATAACTTGTATTCTGGAACTCCAGAAGGCACCAATTTGCAATTCGAATTAAATATTTCGAATGGCAGTTTCACTTGGGTTGATACTATCAGCAAGATTTATTGCATTCCAGACACTTTGCTGAAAGAGAATTGTAACAATCTTTCTAATTGGAACACTATTGGTTTTTCAACAACCAATCAACAATTTGTGTCTTCACCATCATGTTTTACCGAATCAGTAAATTCTGACTATAGTTTTTTTCAATCATCATCATTAGAGCTTGCTGTACCAATCGATTTGACAAATTCTGATTTTGCTTATTTGCTCTTTAACGCAACTTGGGAAATTGAAAAATCTTTCGACTGGGCCGAAGTTTATGTAAGTATAGATGACGGCTCCACATGGACCCCTCTCTGTGGTCGTTACTCTGCTTATGGTACAGATGATCAAAATCTTTCCCATCCAGTTTACGATGGATTTTTTAATTCGTGGGTTAAGGAAGAAATATCACTAAACGACTATGTTGGCAATTTCGTTAAGATAAAATTTGAATTCCACAGCGATCAAACAAATAGTTATGATGGAATCTATATTGATGATATTTTAATTCTAAGTTATGAAAACCAGAACGTAGGTTTGCAAGGTGTAAAATCAAATGACAAACAATTTGTTTTTCCTAATCCTTCGGATGGAATTATAAATCTAAATATACCAGAATCTGCAGGAAAAGATATTGTTGTGGAAATTGAAAATGTTTGTGGCGAAACAATATTTAGTCGTGTAGTTAAGAATGCTGGAAATCCTATGACAATTGATGCTAGCGAAATTAAAAACGGTAGCTATGTCTTGAAACTAAGCTCAGAAAACAAGATATTTGACGTGCAGAAAATAGTTTTTCTTCGTTAAAGTAATTAATTCAATCACCTTACTTTATTTTCGACGTCTCCCATGTGTCTT
>CAZOHR010000176.1:2204-7671 GCA_964579045.1 uncultured Bacteroidales bacterium
TTATTTAGTAACTATTTAGGATTGGTGTGAGTTTTTGGCTACAGTTCGACACCGCTCACCGCAACGCGCCTAGCTAAAGGTTCAGTTACCCCTATTTAATCTTCAACGACTCCCACTTATCCGTTATTGCTGGTGCAGCTTTTATACTTGGATCCTGTTCTTTATTAATCTCTACAGCAGTACGTTTAACATTTGTCTGAACAAATTTGAACAATTCCCCGTAGTTGATGTTTCCCTCTGATTGCTGAAGTTTGAGCAATAGATAGTATGTAAATAGGCCATGAGCTTTTTCGGTAAAAGGATGAGCGGTCTGGGTTCCACTAGCAGCCGACATAACCAGCAAATTCCCATTAATAGGCACATCTTTCGGACTTATTCTAGTTCCTCTTCCACTGGCAAGCATTCCTTCTCTTGATGCACCACTAAAACAAGCATCCAAAAAGACAATAGTTGATTCAGTAGGATTTGTTGATAGCTCTTCGTAAAGATAACTTAATTTTATGCCGGTTTTTGAATTGCTGCTACTACCATCGACAGGTAAAAGATAAGCCTCATCAGATTCTGCCTCAGGCATGCCATGACCAGCATAATAAAAAATTATTTTTGCTTCGCCTTCGTATGCTTTTGCAGTGTTTTTCAGCCATTCTATTTCGCCCAACATTTCGCCTAAACTTGCATTGCTTAAATAATGTACGCGGTTTTCGGGTATACCTAAAGTTTTAACTAAATATTCTTTAAAAATGCGGGCATCATTTTCAGCATAAACCACAGTTTGTTCATTTTTGTATCGCTCATTTCCAATTACAACTGCAAAAGTGTTTTCTAGTACTTTATTTGTAACCGGAATATTGATATCAACAGGGTCGGTTGAGTTTATGGGCTTTTGATAATTGTTTGTGTAATTATTATTTGTTTGATAATTAAGATCTAATGGTTTGAAATTGTAATTTAATGCCATATTCTCATAATTGGCATAATTTGTAATATCATATTGGTAACGAAAATCTGCATCAATGGCAGCAAATTCAATCTGTAAAATTATAAATCGATTACCATCTATTGCTAATACTGGGTTTGCAGTGTAAAATCCATCACGATTTGCCTTAAATCCTTTTGCCTCACTTACAGGTACATGTAAAACTATTTCGCCCAAGTCGTCAAAAGTAATCTTAAATGATTCGTTTTCAGAATCGTATGTGCTTAGCTCGTAGTCATACCAAGGATATATCTCAATAAATAATTTTTTTAAATGATCTGTAATCTCATTGTAAGAATCTTCAGCTTTTTGTTTACGGCTTTCTTCTGTTACTCTCTTTGTGTAATCAGCATATTTTTCAAACTCTTCTTTTTTCTGCCATTTATTAACTTTGTTCTCAACAGTAGTTTTAATTATCGTTTGAACATCGGAAATCATTATTACACCAACTTTTCCATCTTTCATAACTATCGCGGTGCTATCACTGAAATTACCAATATAAGAATATGTATCCAGAAATAAAGTGGCACCTCTCACATCTTCAATATAGTCATTTGAATAATGGTCGAAAATAATACAGAAACCCTTGTTGTAATCTGAAATATATCCACCAGAGCCAAATAAGTATTCACCTTTAGGATTTATTACTCGATATTCTTCTTTAATTTCGCCAGATACAGTTGTATTGAAACTGTAAATAAAGTTGCCATCACTAGAAGTATTAATACTATTTTGCTTTGGTTCTAAAATATATTGTCCTTTTTTGTTTATCAAGCCGTAAAACTCACCCACTTTTATTTGTGCAAAATCATTGTCGAAGTAAATTTCTTCATCGGCAATTGGTTCTAATATTATCTCTCCCAAACTATCAATAAGTCCGAATTTGCTGTTTTTATTAATGTAAGCGACACCGTCAAACATAAAGCCTATTTCATCAAATTCAAAGTCATAAACAGGCATGCCTTCTCTGTCCATTAAGCCATACAGACCTTCGTTGTAATATTGAAATAAGTCATGGGAGTAGTGCCATGCGGTAGGATAGATAAAATCAGATATCCAATTTCCATTAGTATCAATTAGTCCTGTTTTTTCGTTAGTGGAGGCAATAAATTCCTCGCCTTTATAGAATGAAATAGTTGCATATTTTGGTTCAATTATCCAATTGCCACTAGTGTCGAGAATTCCATCTAAGCCGTTTTTTGTCGCAATAACATATTTACCTCCATTGTATGAAATGTTGTCGTAATCATTCTTTATTTTCCATTTACCATTGATAGAAATTAGACCCCATGAGCCTCCAATTTTAGCTGCTGAGAGTCCATTGTAGAATTCGTATAGTTCATCAAATTGAGGCTGGACCTTCCATGTTTTATCCTTGTTTAGAATGCCTGTCTTTCCAGCAGTATATGCATATATTTCACCTTCATATTCATAAACCTCATCATATATAATTTCTGTAATTGGTAGCCCAGTACTATCAACCAATCCGCATTTGCCATTTTTAAAAACTTTGTCACATTTCATACCATAGAGTTGTCCATTATCAAGACTGTCATATTGCTGCTGATCTGTTCTTTTGCCTGATTTGTCGAGGTAAAAATATTTGTCACCAGAGCTTGCAAGGAAGATGCCGCAGGGCAATGTAGCTACTTCGTCGTATATTGGCTCAACTATAATTTGTCCATTTCTGTCGATAATGCCTACTTTCTTATTAATTACCACCCTAGCTACGTCTTTCTGAAAATAGCCAATCTCATCAAACTCTGGTTGAATTATAAAATCACCAGTCAGATCAATAAGACCCCATTTTCCATCTTTTTTAGCTGGAGATATTCCATCGATAAAACCATAAATTGCTTCGAATTCTGGTTCAATTATCTCAACACAAAAATGTTGAGAATAAGCGATTGTGCTTGATAGCAAAACAAATAATCCTAAAAATAAAACTTTGGTTTCTCTCATAACCATTTTTTTGTTGAATTGATTAGTAAAGATAATACATTATTGGACAGATTATAAGGAGATACAAACTTTTTTTACAATTATTTAGGTGGCAGTGGCAATTGGAAACGTTAAAAAACAAGAAGAAGCAGCTAAATAATTACCTCCTTTTTACAAATCTCAGAGTAGTTGAGAATTTATTCCCATTTCCAAACATCGACTCGAAACCCTTTTCTTAATTCTTTTTCTCAAACAAATGAACCTCAAACTTGTTATAAAGGCATAAAATAAGAAAAATTATTTTTGTACATTTGTGAACTTGATTTTGTAAGAAATAAAGAAGCTTAAAAAACAAAGAAATAATGGAAAAAGACCAAGATAAGGTATTGCAAGAAGTAACAGAAACAGAATATAAATATGGCTTTGTTACTGATATTGAGGCGGATGAGATACCTAAAGGATTGTCGCAAGAAACTGTAAGGTTGATTTCGAAAAAGAAAAATGAACCTGAATGGATGCTCGAATTTAGACTCAAAGCATACGATAAATGGCTCACAATGAAGATGCCAGAATGGGCACATCTCGAAATACCAGAAATAAAATATGAAGATATTATTTTTTATTCTGCTCCAAAACAACAGGCAAAATATGCAAACCTTGATGAAATAGATCCCGAAATAAAAGCAACTTTTGATAAGCTTGGAATTCCACTCGATGAACAGAAAAAATTATCTGGAGTCGCTATGGATGCCGTAATGGACAGCGTTTCTATAAAAACTACTTTTCAGGAAACTCTTGCTGAAAAAGGTATAATCTTCTGTTCATTTACCGAAGCAGTTCAGAATCATCCCGATTTGGTTAAAAAATACATGGGCTCTGTAGTTCCTTATGGTGATAATTACTTTGCAACATTAAATTCAGCCGTATTTAGCGATGGTTCATTTTGCTATATACCAAAAGGTGTGCGTTGTCCGATGGAATTGTCAACATATTTCCGCATAAATGCTATAAATACTGGTCAGTTTGAGCGTACTCTGATTATTGCCGATGAGGATTCTTATGTTAGCTATATGGAAGGTTGCACAGCTCCACAGCGTGACGAAAATCAACTTCACGCTGCAATCGTAGAAATAATTGCGATGAAGAATGCCGAAGTAAAATATGCTACTGTTCAAAACTGGTATCCGGGAAATAAAGAGGGCAAAGGTGGTATCTACAATTTTGTAACTAAACGCGCAATTTGTAAAGGAGATAATTCAAAAGTTAGTTGGGCGCAGGTAGAAACTGGTTCGGCAATAACATGGAAATATCCAAGCACCATACTAAAAGGAAATAATTCTGTATCTGAATTTTATTCTGTTGCAGTAACTAATAATTTCCAACAGGCAGATACTGGCTCAAAAATGATACATTTAGGCAAAAATACGAGTAGTACAATTGTGTCCAAGGGTATTTCTGCTGGAAGAAGCAATAACTCGTATCGTGGATTGGTGAAAGTTGCTAAAAATGCGGATAATGCTAGAAATTTCTCTCAATGCGATTCTTTGCTGCTAGGTGATAAGTGTGGAGCTCATACTTTCCCTTATATTGATGTGGAAAATGATTCTGCAATTGTGGAGCACGAAGCAACAACTTCTAAAATTAGCGAAGACCAGATTTTTTACTGCAATCAGCGCGGAATATCCACCGAAGATGCAATTGGTCTGATTGTTAATGGTTATGCAAAAGAGGTAATTAATAAGTTGCCGATGGAATTTGCTGTTGAAGCTCAAAAACTATTGCAAATAAGTTTGGAGGGAAGTGTAGGATAATGTCAAAGGGATACGACATATTGAATTACGTGAGCGAACTTGGAAATGGTCCCGAGAAGATGCTTGGTCATTTGGAAAAAGACCCTGCACTCGTAGATGCTTATGTGGAATTCTCAATGACGGATCATAAGTGGGCTTGGCGAGCAACTTGGGTTATTCATCACTTTTCGAATAAACATGCTGATCAAATCAATAAGTACGCCGACCAATATATCGAAATGTTGTCGAAAACCGATCGTGATGGTCATTTACGCGAGATAATCAGCATTTTAATAAATCTGAAACTTACCGAAGAGCAGGAAAGCGAACTTTTCGATATTTGTTATGAATTAATACAAAGTAATAAACGTCAGTCTTCGGTACGAGGTATTTCTTTCAGGTTTATGATGAGGCTGGCCAATAATTACCCTGAACTAAAAGAAGAAATCAGAATAATTTTCGAAAATATAAAAGACTATATTTCACCCGGAATTAGAAATGGGATGGAAATGAGATTAAAGAATGAAATTTTAACTAAATAATTATATAATATGTTGGTTATCAAAAACTTACATGCTGAGATAAATGGTAAAAAGATTTTAAAAGGAATAAATCTTGATGTAAAACCAGGCGAAATACACGCAATCATGGGTCCTAATGGATCAGGAAAATCAACACTTTCTGCAGTTCTTGCAGGAAAAGAAGATTTTGTTGTTACCGAAGGCGAAATCTATTATCAAGGTAAGGACTTGAGTGAGTT
>CAZOHR010000177.1:0-7660 GCA_964579045.1 uncultured Bacteroidales bacterium
ACAAATTCCAAATTACAAGCTAAACCCTTTGTTATTTGTTATTTGTTTTTTTTGTAATTTGTTTTTTTGTTATTTGTTTTTTTTGGAACTTGTAATTTGTAATTTGTAATTTGTAATTTTGCAAAAATTACTTTTATGACAAAATTGAGTGTAAATATTAATAAGATAGCAACAATACGCAATGCACGAGGTGGCAGTATTCCTGATGTAAAATTAGCCGCAGAAAGATGTGAGATGTTTGGAGCTCAAGGAATTACGGTACATCCTCGCCCTGATGAAAGGCATATAAAATATCAGGATGTGTTTGATATCAAACCTATAATTACAACCGAATTTAATATTGAAGGATATCCTTCTGAAGAATTTATCGATCTTGTTTTAAAAGCAAAACCGCACCAAGTAACTCTTGTTCCTGACCCACCCGACGCACTTACTTCAAATGCTGGTTGGGATACAGTTAAGCATTTGGAGTTTTTGAAGCAAGTAATTGGTAAATTTCAAGCCGAAGGGATAAGAACATCAATATTTGTTGATACTGATTTGAAAAATATTGCTGGTGCAAAGCTAACAGGCACAGATAGAATAGAATTATACACAGAACCTTATGCTGCTAATTTTGAACGAGACAAAGTAGCAGCCGTTGAGCCATTTACCAAAGCAGCACAAGAGGCTTTAAGTCTTGGATTAGGAATAAACGCTGGACACGATCTTAACCTCGACAACCTCAAGTATTTTGTAAAAAATGTTCCTGGAGTACTTGAAGTATCAATTGGACACGCACTTATTTCGGATGCATTATATTTTGGATTGGACAATACTATAAAATTGTATTTGAGGGAGTTGAAGTAAATTGGGGTTCAAGTAAGTGGGGAAATTACAAATAACAAATTACAAATAACAAAAAAACAATCCGCCGCGGCGGACAAATAACAAATAACAAGTTCCAAAAAAAACAAATAACAAAAAAGCAAATATCATCTGCCGCGGCAGAAACATTTGAAGTAAGAACATAAATTCTGCAGAATCTCAAGTTATTACTAAACTGCCTCGGTCTTGGCCTTTTTAAAGAAATCAAAAAAAAAATTCCTCCCAGATCACTCCACTAGCTAGCTGAAACAATAGTAAATCGCTCAATCTAAAATACTGTTGGACTCATAAAACAATTTATTAACAACCCGACACAATAAGATTTTAGCAACTATTTCTATTTTTAGATAGTTAATTTGCAAAAATTATGTAGGTTTGTTGACTGAAAAAAATAAGAATATGTCAGACAAAACAGTAAACCTCGAAACCGCCAAAACATTGGGTATCAATGCCGAAGAGTTTGAAATGATTAAGAACTATTTGGGCAGAGTTCCGAATTTTACCGAGTTAAGTATTTATTCGGTTATGTGGAGCGAACATGCATCGTATAAAAATTCGATTAAATGGTTAAAAACTTTACCTCGAGATGGAGGTTGTCTATTGACTGGAGCTGGTGAGGAAAACGCTGGGCTAGTAGATATTGGCAACGGGCTTGCCTGTGCTTTTAAAATTGAGTCGCACAATCACCCATCGGCAGTAGAGCCATACCAAGGAGCGGCAACTGGCGTTGGCGGGATAAACCGTGATATTTTTACAATGGGAGCGCGTCCTATTGCTCAGTTAAATTCATTGCGCTTCGGTGATATTGATAGTGAGCGTACCAAATGGTTATTGCGCGGTGTTGTTAAAGGCATTGGCGACTATGGGAATGCATTTGGTGTTCCGGTACTAGGAGGCGAGGTGTTTTTCGACGAGTCATACAATACAAATCCGCTTGTAAATGCAATGTCGGTGGGTATTATGGAAAAGGGAAAAATGATTTCTGCAATTGCTTACGGTGAAGGTAATCCTGTTTATATTGTAGGATCCTCAACGGGTAAAGACGGAATACATGGTGCTACATTTGCTTCGGCCGACTTAACAGAAGATTCAGCCGACGATATACCATCAATTCAGGTAGGCGACCCTTTTCAAGAAAAACTATTACTCGAAGCAACTCTAGATCTGGCAAATACCGATGCAATTGTCGGAATGCAGGATATGGGAGCCGCTGGAATTATATGTTCAACCTCCGAGATGTCTGCTAAAGGTAAATGTGGTATGAATATAGACTTATCTCTTGTTCCACTTCGTCAGACCAATATGGAAGGATGGGAAATTCTACTTTCAGAATCTCAAGAGAGAATGCTTGTAGTAATAAAAAAAGGACAGGAAAAAATAGTTGAAGATATTTTTGAAAAATGGGATTTGAACTGTGCAAAAATTGGTGAAGTAATAAACGAAGATAAATTATTTTTCCACTATAAAGGCGAGCTTATTGCAGAGGTTCCAGCCGACAGCCTAGTTTTAGGTGGTGGTGCTCCAGTTTATGAGAGAGAATATACAGAGCCTGCTTATTATGCCGAATCAAAGAAATTTGACATTAATGATATTTCTGAAAAGATAAATCTACGTGAAGTTGCAGACTTTCTCACACGCCACCCAAATATTGCATCCAAAAGATGGGTGTACGAACAGTATGATAGTATGGTAAGAACCGTAAATATGACAACAAACAGATTTGCGGATGCAGGAATAATAAATATTAAAGGCACAAATTCAGCATTAGCTGTTACCACTGACTGCAACAGCAGATATGTAACTGCCGATCCAGAAATTGGCACAATGATAGCAGTTGCTGAGGCCGCAAGAAATGTTGCTTGTACTGGTGCCAAACCACTTGCAATCACAAATTGTCTGAATTTTGGTTCGCCATATAATCCAGAGGCATTTTGGCAATTTGTACACGCTATAAAGGGAATGGGTGCAGCCTGCCGAGCATTTGAGACTCCTGTAACTGGCGGAAATGTATCTTTCTATAATCAGACTACTATTGGTGGTGGAAAAACTGTTCCAGTAAATCCTACTCCAACAATTGGAATGCTTGGCTTGTTGAAAGAAAAAATGCATCAGACATCGCTTGCGTTTAAGAGAAAAGGTGATATGATCTATATGCTTGGAAAATGCAGTAATGATATTGCTTCATCAGAATATCTATATTCATATCATAAAGTAAAGAACTCTCCAGCTCCAGAATTCGACCTTGCCTTCGAAGTAAGACTTGTTGAAATATTACAAGAACTTGCGGCAAGCTCATTAGTTAACTCAATGCACGATGTTTCTGATGGAGGTTTATATATTGCTCTTTTAGAATCGGCAATGCCAAAGAAACTTGGTTTCGACATTACCACTCCAGCAGAGGTAAGAGAAGATGCATTCCTTTTTGGCGAATCTCAAGGTAGAGTGGTAATTACAGTAGATATGGAAAATGAACCCGAGTTTATTGATTTTATGCTCGAGAAAAAATTCCCATTCTATACTCTAGGTCATGTTACAAAAGGCGAATTGAGAATTGACGATATTTCGTTCGGTTTTATTAACGACGAAAAAGAAAAATATGATAATGCTATCGGACTAAAAATGGAGTCCTAATTCCTGAAGAATGATTTCTGTAAATAACCTATGTATTCGGTTCGGAGGTTTCGAGTTATTCTCCGATATCGGTTTTATGATAAACAAACGCGACCGTATTGGACTGGTTGGCAAGAATGGAGCAGGTAAGTCCACACTTCTTAAAGTAATATGCGGATTTGTATCACCCACCGAAGGCACAGTTTCGATGCCTTCAGATATTAATATCGGCTATTTACCACAACAAATGGTGCTTGCTAACGCAGATAGAAATGTTTTCGAAGAAGCCCGCGAAGCTTTCAAAGAATTAATTCAAATGCAGCATGAGCTTGAGGAAATAAATCACATCATTGCTAAAACACATGACTTTACTAGTAATGAATATGCGAATCTTATTGAAAGATTAACTCACCTCAATGAGCATCTTAGCATTTCTGGGATAGTAAATATTGACTCTGAAATTGGTAAAGTTTTAAAAGGTCTTGGCTTTTCTAAAACCGATTTAGTAAGAAAAGTTGCAGAATTTAGTGGTGGTTGGAGAATGAGAATCGAACTTGCAAAGATACTGTTGCGCAATCCAGATGTTATCTTACTTGATGAGCCGACCAATCATCTTGATATTGAGGCTATTCAATGGCTTGAGGAATTTCTAGAGACATACAGGGGGGCAGTATTAACGATTTCGCACGACAGAGCATTTCTCGACAATGTCACCAATCGCACTTTAGAAATAAATCTTGGCAGAACGTATGACTATAAAGTATCATACTCAAAATTTAAAGTGCTGCAAGAAGAGCGAATAATACAGCAACAGGCTGCATACGAAAACCAGCAAAAACTGATTAACGATACCGAGAGATTTATCGAAAGATTCCGATACAAAGCAACTAAAGCCAATCAGGTTCAATCTCGCATCAAGCAATTGGACAAACTCGACAGACTCGAAATTGATGATTTGGACAACGCTGCAATGAATATAAAATTTCCTCCGGCGCCACGTGCTGGCGATGTTGTGGTTGAGACAAAAGAACTAAGCAAAAGCTATGGGCACAATCTTGTATTAAGCAAAATAGATCTTATTATTGAACGTGGCGAAAAAGTAGCATTCGTTGGTAGAAACGGTGAAGGAAAAACGACTTTATCACGAATTATTATCAACGAACTTGAACATCATGGAATCTTAAAAATGGGACATAATGTCAAGATTGGATATTTTGCGCAAAATCAAGATGAATTGTTGAATCCAGAGTTAACAGTATTTGAAACACTCGACAAAATTGCTGTAGGTGATATCCGAACAAAAATCAGAGATATCCTCGGCTCATTTCTATTTTCGGGAGAAGATATAGATAAGAAAGTCAAAGTATTATCTGGTGGAGAACATTCACGATTGTCCTTAGCTAAGCTTTTACTAGAGCCTTACAATCTTCTAGTTCTTGATGAGCCAACGAACCATCTTGATATGAGATCGAAAGATATCCTTAAACAGGCATTATTGAAATTTGATGGGACGCTGATTATTGTATCACACGACAGATATTTTCTTGATGGATTAGTTAACAAGGTATATGAGTTTCGAGCTAAAAAAATCATTCAGCATATCGGTGGTATTTATGATTTCCTACGAAGACGAAAAGTTGAAAGTCTGCAAGAAATAGAAATTAAAGATAAGGCCAAAGCTATTGAAAATAAAGAAAAGGTCTCGGATAACAAAACACAATATCTTGAGCGAAAAGAGACTGAAAAAAAGAGGCGTTCAATACAAAACAAAGTTGATAAGTTTGAAAAAGAAATTGATAGACTAGAAAAAGAAATTTCGACTTTAAACAATCTCCTTTGCAAGCCTGAAGAACTTGATGCTGCAAAAACCTCAGTGATCTTTAATATGTTTACCAAACTAAATCTAGAACTTGAAAAGGAGATGGGGAATTGGGAAGCAGCATCTGCAGAACTTGAGGAATTTGAGAATTCACTAAACGAATAGGATTACAAGCACTTTTAATTACCAGATTGATGTCTGATAACCAAGGTTTATAACTAATGTTTTTTGGTGAATAAAAAACTAAACATAATTTACAATATTGGATTAAATATCGGATAGTATTCTTTATATTTGTAAACAAATCAAATCAAAATGGAGAAAATTAAATTAGAAGTTTTAGGCTTATCTTATAGTCAGACTCAGGCCGGAGCTTATGCTTTAATTTTATCTGTAAATAACAGCGATGAAAGAATACCAATCATTATTGGTGGCTTTGAAGCTCAATCAATAGCAATTCAGTTAGAAAATCTTAAACCACCAAGGCCTTTAACCCACGATTTGTTTCACACAATGTCCATGGATTTCGGTATTTTATTAAAAGAAGTCTTCATTCATAGGCTTGAAGAAGGAATTTTCTTCTCCAAATTATATTTTGAAAAAGACGGTCAAACAAAGATTCTTGATTCAAGAACTTCTGATGCAGTAGCATTAGCATTGAGGTTTGGCAGCCCTATTTATACTACAACCGATATAGTGAGAAAAGCAGGAATTGTTTTGAAAATAACTGATGATATGGCAGATATTGGCAGCGATTTGCCAACTCAAAAGCAGGCAACAGTTTCAGGTGGTTACTTAAATTATAATGTAGCAGAGCTCGAAACACTGATGAACGAAGCAATTCAAAACGAAGATTACGAAAAAGCCTCTTTAATAAGAGATGAAATTAAGAAGCGTTCTGAAAACGAATAGCGGAAATTTCAATGTCTATAAATAATAAAATCTAGCCCAATCAATATGCGTCAGTATCTAGACTTATTAGAACTTGTAAAAAGAACAGGAATTATAAAAAAAGACAGGACTGGCACTGGTACTATCAGCACTTTCGGTCATCAGATTAGGTTCAACCTCGAAGAAGGTTTTCCATGCCTAACGACAAAAAAACTCCATCTCCGTTCGATTATTCACGAACTTTTATGGTTTTTACGCGGTGATACCAATATAAAGTATCTACAAGACAATGGTGTTAAAATATGGGATGAGTGGGCAGATGAGAACGGCAATTTAGGTCATGTATATGGATATCAATGGCGGTCGTGGCCTACTCCTGATGGAAAAAGTATCGATCAGATAAGTAATATCATAAAGAGTTTAAAAGAAAATCCAGATTCAAGACGACATATTGTGAGTGCTTGGAATGTTGCCGACGTTGATTATATGGCGCTACCTCCATGTCATTGTTTGTTTCAGTTTTATGTTTCTGATGGAAAATTATCATGTCAGCTATATCAAAGAAGTGCTGATATGTTTCTCGGTGTTCCTTTTAATATTGCATCTTACGCATTGCTAACAATGATGATTGCACAAGTTACAGGGTATAAGCCTGGTGAATTTATTCACACATTTGGGGATTCTCATATTTATCTTAATCACTTAGAACAAGTAAATTTACAATTATCGAGAGAGCCAAGAAATCTACCTCAAATGAAGATAAACCCAATAGTGACAAGTATTTTTGATTTCAAATATGAGGATTTTGAGTTAATAAATTACGATCCACATCCACATATAAAAGGAGAAGTTTCAGTTTAAAAATATATTTATGAGTTTAACAATTATAGTAGCAATAGCAAAGAATAATGCGATTGGAAAAAATAACGATTTGCTTTGGCATATCTCAGGCGACCTCAAGAGGTTTAAACAAATTACCACCGGACATGCAGTAATTATGGGACGGAGAACTTTCTTTTCGTTGCCAAACGGAGCATTGCCTAACCGTAGAAATATTGTTATCACAGATTGTCCAGAAGATTGCTGTCCTGGTGCAGAAAAAGTTGCTTCAATTGAAGAAGCAATAAGTATCTGTAATCCAAATGAAGAGAACTTTATCATTGGAGGAGGTATGATATATGCACAATTTCTACCTATAGCAGATAAAATCTATCTAACAGTTGTCGATAGAGACTATGATGCAGATGTTTTCTTTCCGGAGATTAATTATGATGAATGGACAATTGAGACTGAGGCAGAGCATTCTGAAAATGATCCGCCATTTAAATATTTAATTTTGAGAAGAAGGTAAAAGGAGAAAATATTTAAAAATTAAGAGAGCAGGCTATTAAGTCTGCTTTTTTTGTGGGATAAATCTTTGGGGTATATAACAAAAAAAAGCCTTGAATCACAAGATTCAAGGCTCAAAAAATT
>CAZOHR010000178.1:0-7659 GCA_964579045.1 uncultured Bacteroidales bacterium
CTTGTTTTTAACCAATTAACTCCATAAACTCATCTTCATTTATGATTTTAATTTTTAGTGCTACAGCTTTTTCAAGTTTAGAAGGGCCGATGTTTTCGCCAGCAACAAGGTAGTCGGTGTTCTTCGATATTGAAGTAACGTTTTTCCCGCCATGTTTTTCGATTATATCTTTAATTTCTTCGCGCGAAAAATGAGTAAATGTGCCACTGATAATTATTGATAAACCTGCAAGTTTCTCAGACAATTTTTCTTCTTCTTGGATCTCGAATTGTAAACCAGCATTCATTAAGTCAGCAACAATTCTAATATTATCAGTTTTTGCAAAATACTCAATAATACTGTCTGCAATTCGGTCACCGATTTCGTCAACGGCTGTAAGTTCTTCTTTGGTGGCTGCGGCTAGTTTTTCGATATTTTTTAAAGCATAAGCAAGTTTTTTTGCAACAGTCTCGCCCACAAATCTTATTCCCAATGCAAAAAGTACTTTGTCGAAACTCACCGACTTCGAGTTTTCAATGCTTTTAATAATATTTTCAGCTGATTTGTCAGCCATTCGTTCGAGAGGGAGAATTTGTTCCTTTGTTAATGTGTATAAATCGGCAACAGTTCTGATAAGACCGGCATCATAAAACTGAGATACCGTTTCTTCGCCCAAACTGTCAATATTCATAGCCTTGCGCGAAATAAAATGTTCGATTTTTCCTTTTTTCTGAGGAGGACAATTGTCGCTGTTTGGGCAGAAATGTTTGGCTTCGCCTTCTGGTTTTATTAATTCTGTTCCGCATTCGGGGCAATTACTAATAAAAATTGTGGGCGAGGAGTTATGCTCATGTGTTTCGACACCAACAATTTTGGGAATAATTTCGCCTCCTTTTTCTACATAAACTACATCGCCAATTCTTAAATCGAGTAAAGCAATCTGGTCTGCATTATGCAGAGTCGCTCTTTTTACAACAGTTCCGGCAAGTTGTACTGGTTCCAGATTAGCGACAGGAGTAACAGCTCCTGTTCGTCCTACCTGATAATCTATGCTTAAAAGTTTGGTACTTACTTGTTCGGCTTTAAACTTGTACGAAATTGCCCATTTTGGATTTTTAGCTGTAAATCCAAGCATATCCTGCTGAGCAAAAGAATTTACTTTTATTACAATGCCATCAATATCGTAAGGAAGATTTTTCCTTTCTTTATCCCAGTAATGAATATAATCCATTACCTGATCTATATTTTTACAGATTTTACTTTCAGACGAGGTTTTAAAACCCCAATCAGCTAATTTTTTTAGACTCTCATAATGAGTTAGAGCTGGAATATTCTTACCCATCATATAGTAAAAGTAGCAATCCAAATTTCGTTTTGCCACCACACGAGAGTCAATCATTTTTATTGAACCCGATGTCGCATTTCGTGGATTTGCAAATGGACTTTCGCCTGCCGAAATTCTCAATTCATTCAACTGGTCAAAGACCTTATGAGGCATTATGATTTCGCCACGAATTTCAAATTTTTCTGGAATATCATTACCAGAAATTGATAATGGAATACTGCGGATTGTCTTTATATTTGTCGTTACATCGTCACCTCGTGAGCCATCACCACGTGTGACTGCGCGCTTAAAAAATCCGTTTTCGTAACTTACAGATATTGAAGCACCATCAAATTTTAATTCACATACATATTCTGGTTCGGCTTCGAGCTCTTTAACAATGCGCGCATGAAAATCGCTAAGGTCGGCTTCTGAGTATGTATTGCCTAACGATAGCATCTGATACTCGTGAGCGATAGTCAAAAATTCATTGCCAAGGTCGCTACCAACTCTCTGGGTAGGGCTATCAGCGAGCTTAAATTGAGGATACTCAGATTCTAATGAGATAAGCTCAGCTAAAAGCTTGTCGAATTCAAAATCGCTGATTTCTGGAGCACTCAGAACATAGTAATTATAATTGTGCCTGTTTATCTCGCTACTTAATTTTAATATTCTTTCTGATATGGCTTGCATGAATATTTTTTTTGATAAAATTAAAAAAAAAACAATATTGATTTTATGTTTTTTTTCGTGCTTGATTTTTTCTTATTTTTGAGGATTATGATTTATATAACCCGTAAATATATTTTATGAAAGAAAACAGACACATAGTTATTTTTATTTTTTTTTTTTTTTTTTTTTTTATTTGCTGGTCTTGTGCTTGCAAAGATATGGATAAAAAAACGGGACTGAATATAGAATTAACAGAGATTTTGATTTCTGCTGACTCTGCCGTGATCATTGCATCACAGTCAAATTTGAATGAATTTTACAAATCACTTAAATTATCAGATTATTCTGCGTCTATCAAAATATTTAAACCCGAGTTATTAGTTAGTCCTGGTGAAGATGCTTTAAAGACTGGGCTTGAAAATCGAAACAAAACTATGGGCCTTCCTGAGCAATTTAAGATTGTATATAATTATTTGGATAACAAGAATAAAACAGATACTGTGTATTTCTTTGTTGTTCGTGTTTTTAGTGCAACAGGTGGAATGAATTATGAAAAGATAGGTTTTGAAAAGCTAGATAATCAGTTTGTTGTTGGCTTGTACGAGTATAGTCCAGTGCCTTATTATGATGTTATTTCGGCAAATGATAGCCGATGCGAACTCTATAAAGCTGTTAAAACACTTTTTGATGTCATCAATACAAAAAACTACGATAATGCAATAAAGTTAGTTGATGAAAGTATTGTTGAGCAGCAAGGAGCAGAGAATCTTAAACAGATGCTTGAGAAACAGTATAAATCATACTTAAAGATTACTGATTTTGAGGTAAAATCCGTAAATATTGAGAGACTTGAAGGAATTCCAGTGATTAATCTTGTAGTTGATGTTGAGGATGAGAATAAAGATGTATTTACGGATAAAATATCCTTTAATGATAGACTTGGGGTTCTTAAAATTACTAAATATGAGAGAATAAAGAAAGAGGATATTCCTAAAGATGGGGATGCTAGCCTCACCGAAAAGGAATACGGTAGCTTTAAGAAAGAAGCGGGCAATTTTTATCAGAATCTTTCAAACAATAATTATGATGAGATTATGAAGAAGATTGATAAGTCGGTATTTCAGAATAATGATTACAATACTGTTAAGAATTCATTTGTGTCAAGAAATAGTTATTATGGTATCCCAATTGATACTCAGAAGAAAAGTCATAGTGCAAAAGTTCTAAATGGCATCAAGATTGTTGATTTTTACTATGAGATATCAAACTCCAACGGGATTAAATCTTATGAAAAGATTTCAATAGCATATTCAAACGGGGACTTTTTGCTTTATGCTTATGATTATTCAGACAAACCACTTAAATAGAAAACAGGGTTAAACAAGTTTTTGCTTAACCCTGAATAAAATTTAAGATAAGTTTTTACTAGGCGTTCTTCAAGATAATAGCAGTTCCCATTCCACCACCAATACAAAGAGAAGCGAGGCCAAACTTGTTGCCGTTTCTTTTCATTTCATGAATAAGACTTACAATAATTCTGTTTCCAGAAGCTCCGATAGGATGTCCCAGTGCAATTGCACCACCGTTTTTATTACATCTTTCGTCGAAGAAAGCAGGAGTAACCGCATGGTCTTCGCAAAGTTGTTTCATTACACCCAATGATTGAGCTGCAAATGCTTCGTTAAGTTCGAGAACTTCTATATCTGTAAGTTTCATGCCAGCTTTATCGAGAGCATTTTTAATTGCAGGAACTGGACCCATGCCCATAATTGCAGGGTCAACACCACCCTGACCAACGGCTACTATTTCTGCCAATGGAGTAAGTCCGTATTTTGCTACAGCTTCTTCGGATGCTACCATTACAAATGAAGCTCCGTCGTTTATGCCAGAAGCATTACCTGCAGTTACAGTTCCGTCTTTTTTGAAAGCAGGACGTAAAGTGCTAAGTTTTTCAAAATTAGTGCCTCTATTAATGTATTCGTCAGCATCGAAGATTATGGTTTCTTTTCGGCTTACAATGTTTATCGGAACTATTTCATTTTTAAAATTGCCAGCATCCTGAGCTTTAGTAGCTTTTGCCTGTGAACCAGCAGCAAATTTATCCTGTTCTTCTCGTGTAATGCTATATTTTTCTGCAATGTTTTCGGCAGTTATGCCCATGTGATATTCTGCAAAAGCATCTGTTAATCCGTCAAGAATCATGTGGTCAACAACTTTAAAATCGCCCATTTTAATTCCATTACGAATACTTGCTGGTAGCAACATTGCTGCGCCCGACATAGTCTCTGTACCACCAGCAATGATTAGATTTGCTTCGCCCGCACGAATAGCAGAATAAGCATTAGAAACTGCTTTCATCCCCGATCCACAAACCATATTTAGCGAATATGCAGGAACCTCTTGTGGAATACCCGCTTTTATTGATGCTTGACGAGCAACGCCTTGTTTTTGACCAGCAGCTAAAATATTACCAACAATTACTTCATCAAGTACTGAAGGATTAATTTTTGTTTCTTCGATAATGTTTTTCAAAACATCAGCAGCAATTTCTGGAGCACTCATATTTCCTAAAGAACCACCAAATTTGCCAATTGCAGTTCTCTTGGCTGCAACTATAAATACTTTTTTCATATTGATATTTTTTGTTTGTTAGTTTCTGAATAATTATTGCTGCATTGGCTTTAAGTCCTTCGATATTATCAAAGTGGCTTCAGTTGCTGCCTGTACTTCTTCAACAGTAAATTCTGGATGTATTTCTGTAAGAACTATTCCTTCTGGAGTAATTTCCATCACACCCATTTCGGTAACAACAGTATTTACCTGTCCTTGTGCAGTTAAAGGTAATGTGCATTTGTTGAGAATTTTTGGAGCGCCTTTGGCAGTATGTTCCATTGCTAAAATAACTCTCTTTGCACCTGTGAGTAAGTCCATTGCACCACCCATACCAGGAGTTAATTTGCCAGGAATAGTCCAGTTTGCAATATCCCCGTTTGGAGCAACCTGCATTGCGCCTAAAACTGTTACATCAACATGTCCTCCACGAATAACACTAAAAGATGTTGAAGAATCGAATGATGCAGCACCTGGAAATGCAGTTATAAAACCGCCACCAGCATTAACCATATTTGGATTTTCTTCTCCAGCAGCTGGTGTAGGGCCCATGCCTAATAAACCGTTTTCTGATTGAAGTGTGAGACTTATTCCTTCTGGAAGATAATTAGGAATTGCTGTTGGAAGACCGATTCCAAGATTTACAACATCGCCGTTTTTAAGCTCTAATGCAACTCTTTTGGCGATAACTTCTCTTACCTGATTTTTGTCCATATTTGTAGGTTTTAGTTTATTTATTATTTATTCGTCTGTTCATTTCTTGTGCAATATAACTGGCAACATCGTCGGCGTAGGAATTCATGCTGAATCCTGCATCATAACCAAGCTCTTTGGCAAGCTCATGCGAGATTCTCGGGCCACCGCAAATCAAAAGCATCTTATCTCTCAGACCTTCAGCTTCCATCATCTCAACCAGTTCGGTTAAGTTTTTTATGTGAACGTCTTTTTGTGTTACAGTTTGAGAAACAAGCAAAGCATCTGCTTTCAATTCAATTGCTTTTGCAATAAATTCCTCGTTAGGAACCTGAGCTCCCATATTAAGAGCATCAAACATCTCGTATCTCTCGATTCCGTAATGTCCAGCATAACCTTTCATGTTCATAATTGCATCAATGCCAACAGTATGTGCGTCTGTTCCTGTGCTTGCACCAACTACAACCAGCTTCCTGCCTATATTTTCACGAATGAATTCGTCTGTTTCTTTCATGTCCATACCTGTTGACTCAACTTTCTGAACATGAATTGATGTGAAATCAATAGCATGAGTACAGTTTCCATAACAATTGAAAAAGGTAAATCCTTTGGTAAGTTCTTTATAATAAACAACTTGTGGATTTTCAAAACCCATCTTTTTCATAAGTTGTTTAGCCGCTTCAATTGCTTCATCATTACAAGGAACTGGAAGAGTAAAACTCATTTGTGTTTTACCATCGTTCATTGTGTCGCCGTAAGGTTTTATCTTTTTTAAATCCAGCGTCTGATCAAAATCTCGCTGATCCATTGAATATAATCCGCCACTCATTAGTTTTTTCCTCCTTTCATAAGCCCAATAAATGGGTTAAAATAATTTTCCGATTTAGCAACAACTCCAGCCAAGCCTTTACCACCTGTTTTGGACCGTTTGATATCTGCAAACATACCTTTTTCCAATGCGTCGAATAAGCCTTCTTTTTCTATTTCGCTAACAAGATTAAAAGCATCGTCTAGTACTTTTTGTGCACGCAGTTGAATAATTCCGTCTTTTTTAAATTCAACTTCATCACCGATGTTTTTCATATTGCTGAAAATGTATTTTGCATTTTCAATTGCCAAATATCTGTCCGACATAAACGGAGTATGAACAGCCTCGGTTATCATTCCCAAAAGCTGAATTCCCTGTCCTGTCCAAATCGAAATTTCGTTGAAAAGTGCATTTTGAATCTGTCCTCTAAAAATATTACCAGTCATAAATTTTGTTGGAGGCATATATTTTAGTGGAGCATTCGGGAATATTTCGCGAGTCATTTGTGCCTGTGCAAGTTCATACAAGAACCCGTTTTCGAGATCTGGTGTCATTTCGAATGCATGGCCTAGTCCCATTTGTTCTTCTGGCATTCCTGCAAGTTTTGCAAGTTGTTCGTTGATTAAGTCAGAAGCTAAAACTGTATGTGCTTCGTCAAATGCATCAGCAGTAGTAAGATAATTATCTTCGCCAGTATTGATGATTACACCTGCAAAACCGTTAATAATTCTTGAGAAATATTGGTCAACAATTGTGCGCTGTGGATTAATGTCACGGAATAAAATCCCATAAAGTGCGTCGTTTAACATTACATCCAGACGTTCGAGAGCTCCCATGGCTGCTATTTCAGGCATACAAAGACCAGAACAGTAATTGCATAAACGAATATATTTGCCGACTTCATGTCCAACTTCGTCAAGAGCAGAACGCATTATGCGAAAATTTTCCTGAGTTGCATAAGTGCCGCCAAAACCTTCTGTTGTTGCTCCAAAAGGAACATAATCGAGAAGACTTTGACCTGTGGTGCGAATTACTGCAATAATATCCGCTCCCTGACGTGCTGCGGCCTGAGCCTGAACAACATCTTCGTAGATATTGCCAGTTGCAACAATCACATATAGGTAAGGTTTTGGGCCTTCGCCAAGTGTTCCAAGAAATTCGTTGCGCTGCTGCACATTCTCTCTAACTCGGTTCACCGAGGCTTCTACGTATGGATAAATTGTTTCTTGTATTTTTTTATTGTCGTTGATTTTTAGTTTGGTGATTTCTAGTCCACCTGCGGCCATCTTGTCGGCAATCGCTTGTGGATTTAATCCTGTTTCTATTATTGCATTTCCAAGATAAAACAATACTCCTTGTCCGAGAACACCGTTTTCGTGTATCTGATTAACAACAACATTTGGTAATGGAACATCATTGGCATCAACCCCGTCGATCCCGATTAGCCTGCACAAAGTGCGTTCGACTGCTACAGTAGAGTAATTGTCAACAAATTTCTGTACTTCGAGAGCAATCTTACCGGATATCTTTTTCGCTTCCTCAACTTTCTTAAAATCCAGTCCTAATTTGCTTG
>CAZOHR010000179.1:0-7656 GCA_964579045.1 uncultured Bacteroidales bacterium
ATCAACATTGTTGTTTGCAGACCAAAATTAGTAACTAGAGTGGAGGCTAGTGGAGCAATGAAAACAGGTGCTAATCCGAAACCTGAGACTACAATTCCCGCTATTAATCCGGTTTTTGCTGAAGAGAACCATTTTAAAGCCGCTGGGGTAGTTGCAGAATAACCAAAACCTATACCAGTGCCGCCAAGAATTCCGAACCCTATCAACCACAAAGTATAATTTGTTGAGAGTGATGCAATAATGAAACCTATGCCGACTAGCACACCACCGATTTTAGCAGTAAACGAAGGACCTTTCTTATCCTGAATTTTTCCAGCTATTGTCATTGAAAAGGCAAAAGCAAGAATACAAACGGCATAGGGATCGTTGAGCGAAGCCAGATCCCAATTAAAACCATCTGCTCCACCAGCTTTTATAGATGCGCCGATAGATTCCTTTAATACACTCCAAGCATATAAAATGCCAAGTGCGAGATTGATTGCCAAACCTGCAAAGGTGACAATCCATGCTTTGTTTGAAGTTTTTGTTTCAGACATAATTTTTATTTAAATAAGATAGTAACAGAACTTCTTTATATGTGTAAAAGTTCTGGATTTCAAAATTCAAAAAATAATCTTTTCTTTTTTATAATGCTTGCTAATTCAATGAAGTACGATGCTAAAAAGAAGTCAAATCAGCAGCGATCTTCAAAATTAGTACTACGGTAAAAGTATGTATGTTTTTTTTACAGAAATGTGAAAAAAATCAGCTATTTGACGATTTTTTGATAAAAAATTCCTCTTTCTTGTTTTGATGTAGAGATTTTACCATCAGCTTCGAGTACATCAAGATATTTAGTTATCTTATTTGCTTGCAATCCGAGTATTTCGGCAAGGTCGTTAATTGTGCATGGTCGTCTTGAAACTGTTTCTATTATAGCATTTTCGATATCTTCACGATACGACTTTATGTTTTTTCGGGCAGCAGTGGACGAGATTATTATCAAGTTTTCTAAATTCCAGCTATCTGCAATATGTTGTAATTCAGCTCTGGTAGCCCCACGTAAATCGGATTCTGTACCGGGTCGGTCGAGAGTGTTAAGCTGCACAGAATCAGCTTTTATTTGGATAATGAGTTTTTTTAATTCAGCAAGCTCATTCTCACTATCATTATATCCAGGAAGAATAAAAATTTCAAGCCATATTTTGCCCTTAAATTCTTTACTAAATTCTATCAATCCTTCTATATGGTTTTCAATTTTAAGATTGATTGCTGGTCGGTTTAATTTTTGGAAGACCGCATCAGTGGCGGCATCAAGAGAAGGCAATACTAAATCGGCCGACATTAACGAAGATCTAACATCTTTGTCATTTAGAAGAGTTCCATTTGTAATTACTGCAACTGGAATATTTGGTTTCTCTTTTTTAATAAAATCAATAATTTCTCCAATTTTAATGTTTAGACTAGGTTCTCCATATCCTGAAAATGTGATATAATCGGGTTCGGGATTATTGTTAAAATAGTGTAATAATTCTTCTTTTATTTTACTTAAAGAGACATATTCCTTTCTGTCTGTGGTAAAACAAGTCGTTTTCCCAGCTTCGCAGTAAACACAGTCTAGAGTGCAGACTTTCTGAGGCACTATGTCTACCCCCAGTGACATTCCAAGCCGACGCGATGGAATTGGTCCAAATAGATATTTATACATAAAATTCTTTATTTCTAAGTCAGATTATTTACGATGCAAAGTTAAGCATTTATAATTTGAATTTTGTTTGATGCTTTATAAGCAGTAACTAAATTTAAGATAACTACAGTTTCTTATCATTCCCTTTAAAAAACAAAGGCGGGTTTTCAAACATTTTTTTTACTTTTGCATCCGAAATAATTTATGCAAAAGCGCTTTCACATACTTGTCGTTTTATTGTTGTTTTGTTCTATAGGCATTACAGCTCAGAATCTGCATACCAAGCCATTTTTCGATAAGCTTGATGCAAATTTGACAGTAATATATTCTGGAGATTTACTAGTGACCGAATATTGTGAGAAATATGAGAAGAATATCAATTCTTTTCAATTTCAAGACATTAAAATCTATATTCAAGAAGAAGAATATGTTTTAAACAAAACATCATTGGATTTTTATAATGGGTTTAAGAATCTAAACTATAAATCTAAATGCCGTCTGGTTTATGCATGGGCTCAGATAAAACCAATTATAATTAATGAGTCGTCACCACTTAAAACAGCTCCACAAATTGCATTTTTACCAGTTGTAATTTCAGCATTTGATAAATATTATAGCGATCAAAATGGGGGATTTGGTTTATGGGGATTGCAATATTTACCAGCAACTAGATATGGAATTGTAGCAGATTCTAGTTATGACGAAAGACTGGATTTAAAGAAAAGCAGTTATGCAGCACAAAGTTACCTAAGCTATTTACACAAAAGTTTTGATTCTTGGGATTATGCTGTGACTGCCTATGTTTGCGGACCAGCAAAGCTAAGAAAAGCAATGCAGGGTACATCAAGTTTTGATGAAGTTATCGTTAAACTAGATGATCCTGCAAAGAACACATTTTATATTTTGCTAGCATTGATAAGATGGATGGGCGAGAATGAAACTATTGCTCCAGCTGAGATATTTGTAAGTAGCACAAAAGCATGTGACACTGTAATTGTTGACCGCAGGATGCATTTTGCTCAGATTTCGGGAGTGCTGAACATTGAATTAAAAACTTTGCAGAATTTGAATCCATTGTTTGTTGGTAATGTTATTGATGGCAGACAAAAGGCAAAAACAATATTTCTCCCTCTCAATCAAGCTGGAAACTTTATCAAATTTCAGGATTCTATTTGCAATTTTAATGACAGTATTTACTTCCCAAAGTACAAGCCTGTTGAGAAACGAGATGTTGATAACGAACCTGTCTATTATGAGGCTTATGAGAGTGTTAGCCCAGGTGATGATTTTGAGGAGATTAAATACAAAATTGTGTCAGGCGATAACTTGGGATCAATAGCTGAAAAATACAAAGTTAAAGTCTCCGATTTACAGGACTGGAATAATATAAGTGGTACAGGAATATACGCTGGTCAGCAAATAAGTATTTGGGTAAAGAAAGGAACTGCTGCGAGTTATACTACTAGTGCAGATACTCAAAAAACGACAGTCAAAGCTGATAATGTAAAAACAGACACACAGAAGAAAGAAACATCATCTGTAAAAAAGGCCTTTGAGCCAAAAGAATACACTATTGTTGATACATACATTGTAAAATCAGGAGATTCGGCATATAAAATTGCTCAAAAATATTCATGGGCAACTGCTGAAGATATATTGAGTTGGAATAATATTTCTGATCCATCGAAATTGCAAGTGGGTCAAAAGTTGAAAATTTATAAGAAAAAGTGATGAAAGCAAAGCATGTTTTAATTTTTGTTGTAGCGATTATTGCCGCTTTGGGAGTGATTATGCTTGTTTTTCCGACAAATGGAATACGTTTAGGAAAAGATTGGGTCTTCTATTTCCCTTCTTTTAGTGAGATGTTTTTGGATGATAAGGGTCCAAAGGTAGATACCGATTCTATTATAAAAAATCAGATAGACATTGATAATTTAGTTACAGATGGCGATACAGCTGTCGATATTGAAGCGATAAAAAAATGATAACACCTTTGGAATTTCCTGCAAATAATCCAAAGGCTCTAGATAAATTCTTTGCCAAGTTGTCGAATCTTGATGAGGAAGGCAAAATAAGAATCATGCATTACGGCGATTCCCAGATTGAAGGAGATCGTATAACTGGATTCATTCGCAGTAAATTACAAGCTCGCTTTGGTGGATTTGGAATGGGCTTGTGTTCACCTGTAGCTATCTATTCTCAGTATAGCATGAAACAATCTGATTCACAAAACTGGTATCGTTACAATGGTTTTGGTTATAGTGATAATTACTCGCCTCACAAAAAATATGGGCCAATGATTGCATATGATAGATTTGCTCCTCCTACAGACTCTACTTGGAAAAAATCATCTACTAAGTATTCGGCTTGGCTTAATTTTACAAAATCGGATATTGGATATTCAAATACCGCTAAATTTCGTAAGGTTTCTGTTTACTATGGTAATGCCCGTGCAAAAACAAAGATTACAATTAAATCTGGTGACCAGGTTTTAGCGACCGATTCTTTGAATAGTGGTGATGATTTGTTTGTTTACACTTACACATCTACATCTTATCTCGACAATGTAAAAATAGAATTTGAAGGCTATGACAGTCCTGATTTTTATGGAATCTCATTTGAGGATGAAACTGGTATTTACGTTGATAATATTGCTTTGAGAGGATGCTCGGGAACTATCTTTACAACAACAGATGGTGGTTTGTTGGCAAAGACATTTTCTTATATGGGTGTTGATTTGTTTATACTTCAATTTGGGGGCAATACAGTTCCTTACATTGAAGATAAAAAGGCAGCCGAACAATTTGCTAATTATTTCTATTATCAGATGGCATTTATTAAAAATGTTGTCCCAGATGCTTGCATTATCGTAATTGGACCAAGTGATATGTCGGTAAAAATAAAAGATTACTATGTCACCTACCCTAATCTTGAAAATATTGTTGATGAATTACGTAAAGCTACACATAAAGCTGGTGGCGTTTATTGGGATATGTACACAGCGATGGGAGGCAAAAACTCTATGGTAGCGTGGGTTAATGCGAATCCACAAATGGCTGGTACCGATTATACTCACTTTACACCATACGGCACAACAATTATTTCAAATATGTTTTACAATGCCTTTATTTTAGAGCATACAGCCTATAACGAAAGAATGAAAAATGAAAAGAAGAAATAAAATATATTCATCTTTCATTCTTTGTCTTGCATTTGCATTTTCGCAAATGTCCGCTTCTGCGCAAATTAATCGTGTGCCGTATTCTGATTTTAGGTATCCTTACATTCAAAACGATTCATGTTTTCTAGAGCATTTTGGCAAAGAAAACAATCTTATAAAGTTCTATCAAAAACTTGAAACTTTATGCTTTGAGGGTAAGGGGCAGATTTCAATTATGCAACTTGGAGGCTCACATATTCAGGCTGGAATTTGGTCTTGGGAACTTAAGCAAAAAATGGAAGCACTATGCCCTGGCATGGAAGGCGCACCCGGAATGGTTTTCCCTTTTGCTATTGCAGGAACAAATCATCCATATTTTTATAGATCTACAGCAAAAGGCAAGTGGGAGATTAGCAAGATTACCGACAAGGAACCACAGCACCCTATAGGTTTAGCTGGTATTACAACCTACACCAACGATTCTATTGCCGAAATCTCAGTGATGTTTAATCCTGTTGCAAAAATTCAGAATCACAAGTTTAATAAAATCAGTATCTTTCATAATGTGGAGGATACAACTTATAGCATTACTGTATCACCAGAACAGTATCTCGACACTTGTATTATTAATTACACAACAGGAGCATCGGAGTTTTACTTTACAAAAGATCTTGATTCGGTGAATTTGAAGGTAATTAAGCAGGATACAACATCAAACGCATTTTATTTTTATGGTGCATATCTTGAGAATTCTTTGCCAGGAATAAATTATACTGGAATTGGAATAAATGGAGCATCAACACATTCATATTTAAAAGCAGAACTGTATAAGCAACAATTACTAGCTGTAAATCCAGATCTTGTGATTCTGTCGGTAGGGGTTAATGACGCATCCGGGCCTGCATTCTCGGAAGAAAAATACGTAGCAAATTACAAAAAGATAATTGATATAATTCTAGAAGTAAACCCAGATTGTGCAATAATTCTAACCACAAATAACGACTTTTATAATTACAGAGGTGGTGTAAATCAGCACTTTGATGCGATTTACTCGGGACTCAAAACACTTGCCAGTACTTATGGAGGATCTGTTTGGAATATGTACCGAGTAATGGGTGGTTACCAATCGATAAATCTCTGGAAAGCTGACGATCTTGCTAGCAAAGACAGAATTCATTTTACTCGCGATGGGTACAGAATAATTGCTGGATTACTTTTCGATGCTATACTTAAAGATTATGAACAATATTTACAAACTCTGCCGAAAGACAGCCAAATTTTAGATTGATATGGAGTTTTTGAAGGATATTTTTATTTATGACCAGAATTCACCTCTGATTTTTACCAGATTCTTCTTCTGGGGGTTTTTTGCTGTTGTGATGCTTGGGTATTCATTTATCTCGAATCGAATAACAATGAGATCACTTTATTTACTTGTTCTCAGTTTGTTCTTCTACTATAAGTCGAGTGGTTTCTTTTTCTTATTGTTAATTTTCACGATGATTCTCGATTATTACACGGGTAAGTGGATTTATAATACTACAAATGAACTAAAAAGAAAGCTGTTTCTCACATTAAGTGTTGTTGTTAATATTGGGATGCTTTCATTTTTTAAATACACATATTTTATTACAGATATCGTCAATGATTTATTAGGCACCCAATATGTTGCCTACAACTATATGGCGGAATTTTCCAATTTGCTTACTGGTTCACATTTCGACACCTCCAAGATATTTTTACCAGTAGGTATCTCGTTTTTTACATTTCAAACTTTATCATATACTCTGGATATTTATAAAAGGAAATTAGAGCCAGTAAAAAATATTATAGACTTTGGCTTTTATGTTTCGTTTTTTCCACAGCTAGTAGCTGGGCCAATTGTAAGAGCATCAGAATTTATTCCACAGATTTACGAAAAATACAGATTGTCGAGATACGAATTCGGGTTGGCTCTATTTATGATTTTAAAAGGCTTGATAAAGAAAATCATGATTGGGGACTATATTGCAGTAAACTATGTTGACAGAATTTTTGCAAATCCCGATATGTATTCTGGATTCGAAAGTTTGATGGCTATGATTGGATATTCATTGCAGGTTTATGTCGATTTCTCAGGATATACTGACATTGCCATTGGTGTAGCTCTGTGGATGGGATTTAGGTTGATTCCGAACTTTAACTCTCCTTATAAAGCAAAAAATTGCGGCGATTTTTGGTCACGTTGGCATATTTCACTATCATCATGGTTGAAAGACTATTTGTATATTCCACTTGGAGGAAACAGAAATGCAACTAAAGGAACTTATATTAATTTTGGACTGATATTGCTTATTTTTGTTTTATTGGCTGCAAATATGTGGGTAAGTATTGGTATTGGGGTATTTGCAGTGGTTCTGATTTTACTCATTCGATACAGCGAGAAGGCGAGAAAGAATGTTGTAGCCAATATTAATATAATGATTACAATGTTGTTTGGTGGCTTATGGCATGGTTCGAGCTGGAATTTTCTAATTTGGGGTGGTTTAAATGGATTGGGAATAGTATTTTATAAATATTGGCGCAAAATCAGTCCATGGGAGAAATATGATAATGTTCTTGCAACGATATGGAAAATTACCCTAACATTTGGTTTTATTACACTTACTCGTGTCTTTTTTCGTGCTCCAAATTTTGCAACTGCCGAAACTATGCTAACCAGATTATGGAATAACTTTAGCCCTGAGATAATTCCAGCAGTGTTGGCAGGATATTACAAAGTATGGCTGATGATGCTTTTTGGCTTTATCACACATTGGCTTAGCTATAATTTTAAAGATAAATGGCGCGA
>CAZOHR010000180.1:0-7648 GCA_964579045.1 uncultured Bacteroidales bacterium
TTTTTAGCTTCTGCAATATTATTCGTGATAAAATAAATATACCCTATATTGTTGTAAATTGATGGAATATCCGGGATAAATTTGTTTTGCTTTTGGCATTCGTTAATTGCAGCTTTATAATATTTTAAACCTTGCTCGTTTTGTTCTTGAAGAACATAGATGTTGCCAGTGTTTGTTAGAGATTGCACAATAGATTGCAAATCATTTGATTGACGAGCATAATTTAAAGCTTTACTATAATATTTTATGGCTAGTTCATAATCACCTGCAAATCTGTAAGCTATGCCAATATTGTTTGAAATGGTATGTAGTTGGATGTAATTTGTTGAATTCTTAGAGAGATCGTCGGCCTTGAGAAATGCTTCGAGAGATTTTAAGTAATCGCTCTTTGTGAGGTAAGACGAACCAATCATTATGTAGGAATATATAATGTCATTTTGATTTTCAAATTTTTCTGCATAATTCAGAGCTTTTTCAGCAAAGAGTAGTGATTTGTTGCCCGTAGAATCGAGGTAATAAAATGCTAGATCGCAATAAATCGAAGATTTGATAGAATCGTGACAGTTTAACAACGATTTGATTAAGATTTGAGGGTCCTTTGAGCTCTGAGCATTAGAAGTAGTCCAGAGAGAAATTAGTAACAAAAGGAGCATTAAATATTTTTTCATGATGGCCATAAATAAAACAGGGAAAACCTGTGCTGGTCTTCCCTGTGTGTTTTACATTAGTTTTCTGTACTTAATTCTGTGAGGTCCAGTGTCTCCAAGTCTTTTCTTTTTATTTTCTTCATAATCGGAATATGAACCTTCAAAGAAAACTACTTGAGAATCGCCCTCAAAAGATATAATATGTGTTGCTATTCTGTCGAGGAACCACCTGTCGTGAGTTATAATAACGGCACAACCTGCAAAATTTTCCAAGCCTTCTTCCAATGCGCGCAAGGTGTTTACATCAATATCATTTGTAGGCTCATCTAGTAAAAGCACATTGGATTCTGATTTTAAAGTCAGTGCCAAATGAAGTCTGTTTCGTTCACCACCAGATAAAATAGCGCATTTCTTTTCCTGATCTGCACCATTAAAGTTGAATCTTCCTACATAGGCTCTTGCATTCATTAACTTCCCTCCTACTTGAATAAATTCTGTTCCTCCAGAAATAACTTCGAAGACAGTTTTTTCAGGATCTATGTCTGCATGTGATTGGTCAACATATCCAATCTTAACAGTTTCGCCGGTATCAAAAGTTCCCGAATCGGTTTCAACATTGCCCATCATCAAACGAAATAGTGTAGTTTTACCAGCACCGTTAGGACCAATAATTCCAACAATACCTGCTGGAGGAAGTGAAAAGCTTAAATTCTCAAAGAGTATTTTATGGTCAAAAGATTTAGAAATTCCGTTTGCTATCAGTACCTTATCTCCAAGTCTAGGTCCATTGGGAATATATATTTCCAGCTTGTCTTCTTTTTGTTTTACATCTTCATTCAACATTTTATCATATGCTGAAAGTCTTGCTTTTGACTTTGCCTGTCTTGCTTTGGGGCTCATTCGAACCCATTCTAATTCTCTTTCAAGAGTTTTACGTCTTTTTGATTCAGTTTTTTCCTCTTGAGCAAGTCTTGCAGTTTTTTGTTCAAGCCACGATGTGTAATTACCTTTCCAAGGAATGCCTTCGCCCCTATCTAGTTCTAATATCCAGCCAGCTACATTATCAAGGAAATATCTATCGTGTGTAACTGCGATTACGGTGCCTTTATATTGTTGTAGGTGTTGCTCAAGCCACTGCACGGATTCTGCGTCGAGGTGATTGGTCGGCTCGTCTAGCAGCAAAATGTCCGGTTCGCGAAGCAATAGTCTACATAGTGCAACACGTCGACGCTCTCCCCCCGAAAGATGTTCAACGGATTCACTTCCATCTGGACAACGCAATGCATCCATGGCTCTTTCGAGCTTACTATCTAGATCCCAAGCTTCATGCTGGTCAAGTAGTTCTGTTAATTCGCCTTGCCTTTCGATCAGTTTATTCATTTCGTCATCGGACATTGGTTCAGCAAACTTTTCGTTCACTGCTTCATATTCCTTTAGCAAGGCAACGGTCTCATGAACACCTTCTTCCACAATTTCTTTAACAGTTTTGGAATTATCTAATTCGGGTTCTTGGGCAAGGTAACCAACAGTAAACCCAGGAGAAAAAACCACTTCGCCTTCGAAGGATTTGTCAACTCCAGCAATAATTTTTAAAAGTGTAGATTTTCCCGATCCATTTAATCCAATAATGCCGATTTTTGCTCCGTAAAAAAACGATAAATAAATGTTTTTTAAAATCTGCTTTTGTGGTGGGATCTTCTTCCCAACGTTTACCATCGAAAAAATAATTTTCTTGTCGTCGCTCATATTTATAAGTTGTATTAGTTATAATTTTGATTTACAAATATAACTTTTTCACAATAAAAATCGATAATTACCAAAGGATTTTGTTAGTATTGAAAATCAACACAATTTTTTTTAAGTTTTTTGGTTTGCTAATGTATTAAGTATTTTATTAGTTTTGCGTTATGAAATTCAAATTTTTTGCAGTCGTCTTTATGCTTTTTGTAAGCCTTATATCAGCTAAGGCACAAATAAAAGATAGTTCAATTAATATGTGGCAGGCCGAGATTAATTATTCATTTCATACTCCAGGTGGTGATATGGCTGAGCGCTTCGGATTGTCATCAACCATTGGACTAGGACTTAGCTATAAAACTACTTCAAACTGGACTATAGGTGCCGAGTTTAATTATCTATTTGGCGGAGTTTTGAAAGATAGCAGTAATATCTTAGCTGGAATTATGACTGAATCTGGCTATATTATAAACAGTTTTGGGGAATATGGGTCTATTTTACTTTCGGAAAGAGGATTTTATTCTGGTGTGAAAGTTGGTAAATTGTTTCCGGTTCTTGGCCCAAATAAAAATTCTGGTATTATTTTTAATGTTGGTGCAGGTTTGTTGCAGCATCATATTCGTATCGAAAACAAAGATAATAATACACCCGCTGTCATTGGGGATTATAAAAAAGGATATGACAAACTTTCAAATGGACTCTCGGCTCGTGAATTTATTGGATATCAATATCTTGATAATAAAGGTCTTATAAATTTTTATGTTGGTTTTGAATTTTATCAAGCATGGACAATGTGTCGTCGTGATTATAATTTTGACACTATGCAACGAGATGATACAAAACGTAACGATTATCTGATGGGGATTAGGGCAGGTTGGATTTTGCCAATTTACCAGAAGAGTCCCGATAAGTATTATTATTATTAAGGATGCTACTGTTTTATAATTTATCAACCCGAGCGTACTTTGCAGCTATTAAAGTTGCATCTCTTTTTAATGAAAAAGCATCTAAAATGATTGCAGGACGTAAAGATTGGCGAACAATTTTAGAGTCTCTCATTAGCAAATCTGACAATTATATATGGATTCATTGTGCTTCTTTAGGAGAGTTTGAGCAGGGTCGCGCCCTAATCGAAAAAATCAAAAAAGAAAATCGCCAGAACTATAAAATATTACTTACATTTTTTAGCCCTAGTGGTTTTGAAGTAAGAAAAGATTATCCTTATGCAGATATTGTGTTTTATTTGCCTTTCGATACTCCTAAAAATGCTTATGATTTTGTAAAAATTGTTAATCCGAAATTTGCAGTTTTTGTTAAATATGAAATTTGGTTTCATATGTTGGCAGAGCTTGCAAATAAACAGATACCTGTTTTTCTAATATCAGGAATCTTTAGAGAAAAGCAAATTTTTTTCAGATGGTACGGCAAGTCATATAGAAAGGCTCTAAGTTTTTTCACTTGGTTGTTTTTGCAAGATTGGGCATCTGCAGAACTATTAAGAAATGCGGGTTTTACAAATTCGGATGTTTGTGGTGATACCAGAATAGACAGAGTAATTAATATTGCTCATGAAAGTTACAGTAATTCATTGCTCGAGAACTTTACAAAAGATAAAAAAACCATTGTATGTGGAAGTACATGGCCTGCGGATGAAAAGATAATAGGTCAATTTATTAATAATTGTGAAGATGATTACAGATTTATAATTGCACCACATGAAATTGATAACAGTCATCTAGTAGCACTCGAAAAGTCGATTAGTGTGAAATCGGTCAGACTTTCAGCTATGTCAGCACAGGATACTAATGCAAAACTTGTTATAGTCGACTCTATTGGAATTTTGTCGAAGATTTACCGTTTTGGTCAAATAGCCTATATTGGTGGAGGTTTTGGTAAAGGAATTCACAATATTCTCGAAGCAGCAGTATATCAGGTCCCAGTAATTATTGGTCCGAATTACAAAAAATTTAGAGAAGCACATGAATTGGTTAATAACAAAGCCGCTTTTGTTATAGATTCTGCAATATCATTAGAAAGTACAATAAAGGAGCTGAATTGTGATGCCGATAGGTACTCAGAAATTCAAAAATGTCTAAAAACTTATATTAACGATTCTTTGGGTGCCACACAGCATATTTTTAGCAAAATTGAATTAATAGTCGAAAAATAGGTTAAATAATTGTTATCCAAGCTTAAATAATTGTTAATTACTTTTTATTCACCTTGCTTTAATTTATTCTCCTTAAATCATTGATTATCAATGTAATGCCGCAATATTTTGGGTATGATAAATTAAATAAACAATTATTTGTTAAAAAAATCTGTAATACAATCGGAAAACCTTAAAAATCAGGCATTTTCATGGTTAATATTTTTTTTAGTCGTTTTACTTGTTTTTGATTAAGTACTTGATAATCCGATATTTACATTTCCAAACCACTTATTATTATTTTAGTGTTGATAACCTATTCATTTTATTAGTTTGAAAAGATATATTTTAGTGATGCCAAAAATCCTCAAATAACTATGAGGAAAAATTCAGGGAAAAGAGAAAAAAGAGGAAACAAAAAGATTATTTTGCTATGTATCAGGACGAAAAAATGAAAGAACAGGAATTTAAAGCAGAAGTTAAGAAAAAGACGTTTAACGACGCCGAGGCATTATTGGCCAGCCAGGAATATTTTAAAGGAGATCAGCTTGCTGCCCGAGTATGGATTAACAAGTATGCACTGAAAGATTCGGATGGAAATTTATATGAATTGACTCCGGATGATATGCATAGAAGAATATCAAAAGAAATTTATAGAATCGAACAGAGATATGAAAATCCTATGTCTGAAGATTTGATTTATGATTTACTAAGAGACTTCAAATATATTGTACCTCAAGGTGGTCCAATGTCAGGTATCGGTAATAATATGCAGATAGTTTCTCTTTCTAACTGCTTTGTAATCGGCCACGATAAGACAACTGATTCGTATGGAGGAATTCTAAAAATAGATCAGGAGCAAGTTCAACTGATGAAACGTCGTGGTGGCGTTGGTCATGACCTTTCTCATCTTCGTCCAAAAGGTTCACCGGTTAAGAACTCTGCACTTACTTCTACTGGTATTGTTCCTTTCATGGAAAGATATTCAAATACAACTCGGGAAGTTGCTCAGGACGGACGACGTGGAGCTCTTATGTTGAGTGTTTCTGTAAAACATCCTGATTGCGAAGATTTTATTGATGCAAAACTTACTGAAGGTAAAGTTACTGGTGCAAATGTATCTGTGAAAATTACGGATGAGTTTATGAACGCTTTACTAAATAAAGAAGAATTCGTTCAGCAATATCCTATCGACGATAAAGCACCTAAGTTTATAAAGAAAGTTGATCCTTCAAAAATCTGGAAGAAGATTATTCATAATGCATGGAAATCTGCTGAACCAGGAATTTTATTCTGGGACACAATTATTAAAGAATCTGTGGCAGATTGTTATGCTGACTTGGGATATAAAACAGTATCTACAAACCCATGTGGAGAAATTCCACTTTGCCCATACGACTCATGCCGCTTATTAGCAATTAATTTGTATTCTTATGTAGAAAATCCTTTCACAAAGGAAGCCAAATTCAATTTTGAAAAATTTATTGAGCACGTTCATTATGCTCAAAAAATGATGGACGATATTATTGATCTGGAACTCGAAAAAATAGATGCGATTCTTGCAAAAATTATTAATGATCCTGAAGATATTGAAATAAAACGCGTTGAGAGAAAACTTTGGGAAAATATTAAAAAGAAAGCAGAAGAAGGAAGACGTACGGGTGTTGGTATCACTGCAGAAGGTGATATGCTTGCAGCATTAAACCTTAGATACGGATCAGACGATGGAAACGACTTTGCTGTTGAAGTTCAGAAAACATTAGCTATTGAGGCATACAGATCTTCGGTAACTATGGCAAAAGAGCGTGGTTTCTTCTCGATTTATGATGCTCAGAGAGAAAAAAGTAATCCTTTCATTAACAGATTAAGGGATGCAGATCCTAAAATGGTTGAAGAGATGGAAACTTGGGGAAGAAGAAATATCTCTTTACTTACAATTGCCCCAACTGGAACAACTAGTTTGATGACTCAGACAACATCTGGAATTGAGCCGGTTTTCCGTCCCTTCTATACTCGTCGTCGTAAGGTTAATCCAAATGATCCAGAAGCTAGAATTGACTTTACAGATGACCAGGGCGATAAGTGGGAAGAATACAATGTATTCCACCATAAATTTGTTACTTGGTTGCAAACCAACAAATACAATGTTGAAGAGGTTAAACAATATACCCAGGAAAAACTTGACGAATTAGTAGCACTATCGCCTTATTATAAAGCGACTTCCGAAGACATTGATTATTTGAATAAGGTAAAGATGCAAGGTGCAATCCAGAAGTGGGTAGATCATAGTATCAGTGTTACTGTAAATATGCCAGAGAATGTTTCTGAAGAAACTGTTGCTGAGTGCTATCTCGAAGCTTGGAAGTCTGGATGCAAAGGAGTTACAGTATATCGCGAAGGTTCACGTGATGGCGTTCTTATTTCAAACAATAACAAAGAAGGAGAAAAGAATAACAACCTTGAACTAAAAAGACCAAAAGTTCTTGATGCTGACATTGTTAGATTCCAAAACAATAAAGAAAAATGGATTGCATTTGTTGGTCTATTGAACGGATTACCATACGAAATTTTTACAGGTAGGGTCGAAGAGGACTCACTGAATATTCCTACCGCAATAGAAACTGGTAGAATTATAAAAGAACGTTTCGAAGACGGAACTTCACGATACGATTTCCAGTACATTAACAGATACGGATATGCAACTACATTCCAAGGTCTTTCTCATCAATTCGATAAAACCTATTGGAACTATGCAAAACTTATCTCTGGTGTTCTTCGTCACGGAATGGCTATTGATAAAGCAGTTGAATTAGTTTCGTCACTTGAACTCGATAGCGACAACATCAATACTTGGAAAAATGGTGTTGAGAGAGCCTTGAGAAAATATATTCCAAACGGAACAAAAGCAGCTAAGAAAGGCGTTAAATGCCCAGGTTGCGCACAAGAAGACACTCTTGTTTATCAAGATGGTTGTGTAATTTGTTCAGATTGTGGATATTCTAAATGCGGATAATTTTTTAATGACTTCCGGGCAGTCCCCCTGCCCGTTTTCTACATCCCTTATATGTCTTAGTAAGCAAAAAGGAGACTGTGCCACACACGGTCTCTTTTTCTT